>DATATI010000024.1 GCA_036268875.1 Polyangia bacterium
GGCCCGCTACGACCGCGTACCGATTGAGTTGCGTGAGGTAGTCGAACGGATTGGCTTTGCCGAGTTCGCAGGTGTGGATCAGGCTCATGAAGACGTCCCCGACGTGGGCGCCGCGGTGGGTTTTGTAGAATAACGAATTTCGCCGATGACGGATCGCCTTCTTCAACGCCCGCTCGCAGAGGTTGTTGTCCAGCGGCGCTCCCGCCACGCGCAGGAACAGCGTCAACTTCTCCCAATGCCGGAGCAGGTATGTCATGGCCTTGCCGAGCCCGGAGTTCGGCTCGACGCGGCGCTCGTCGAACTGTCGGACAAGCCAAGCACGAAGCTCTTTCATGATCGGCCCGCTGTGGAGTTGATGAAAGAGCAGCCGCTCCTGGCGCGATAGATGCTGCTTTTGGGCCAACGCATCGTTGTGGTACACCGCGCCGAGCGATTCGAGCACGTGCCGGCATTCTTCGGGGAACTGCTCCGCCACATCGACGAACTGCCGCCGGCCATGAGCCAGGCAATTGGCAAGCATCGTCTGCAGCTTGCCGGGCAGATTACGCGTCAGGGCATCGCACATCTGAATCGGCGCGGCGAGGTCCGCGGCACGCCGGGCCAGCACGTCCTTGAGGTTCTCCCCGGCATGCTGGCGTCCGCTGAAGAACAACGCGATCCGTCGCCCGTCACGCGTCGACACGATGCCCGAGGTGAACGTGCCCGTGCGCTCCGCCGTGGACTTTTTTGCAATGCAGGCGCCATCGCCCTCCGTCGCGCCGCGCTGCTCGCCACAGTCGGCGATATCTTCGACGTGTGTTGCGATGCAGTCTTCTGCCGCGGCGCCGCCGAACTCCTCGGCCACGGTCGCTGGCCGTACACGTTCTTGCATCACCGCGAGGATCTTGATGGTCGTGTCGTCGTTGTAGACCACGTCGCCTTGGGCGGCTTGCCGCACCAACTCGGCGAAGACCGGCTCCGCTCGTTCGGCCTGGGCCGCGACGATGTCCCACTGCGTCGAGGCGGGCAGCGGAATTCCCAGGCTCGCTTGCAGCGTCTCCGCCCGATGAAACGGCATCCCGGTTCCATACTTCAACAGCGCGATCATGCCTCCGACAGTCGCATCGTACTTCGCCTCGCCCGCTGCCTCGGGCAGCTCAGCGGTGAAGACCACGCCGCACAGATTGCAGCGCAGCTTTTGCAGATAATAGACCGTGGCGCCGACGGGAGCTTGGCCGATCAACCGCACCACCACGCCCGGTCGGCCTGTCTCGTAGACCGTCCCCGTTTCGCATTGCGGGCAGGGATCGCCGGGCGACAACGACGGGTGAGGAACCTTGATCTTCTCGGCGCCCACGTAGTCGTCGGCTCCCTTGCGGCCGTGGCCTGGGGCCGGCGTTTTGGAAGCGCTCGGGGCGCCGACTCCGACGATCGGTTCCAGCGCGGAGTTTGCACCGCCTTCCGCGACGGGCGCCGCGCCAGCCTCGACACCAGACGGCGCCGGAGAGACAACCTCTTTCTCATCACGAGCGAGTGGGTCTCCCACCACCGCCGCGGTCTTCTCGGTCGTCGCGCCAAACAGCATCTGCCGCAGCCGGCGGATCGTCGTGCTCTTGTCGCCGACTGCTAAAGTCAGACCGACATAGGACTCGATCAACTCGCGGATCGTTGGATAATCGTCGGCCTGGAGTTGCTTGGCCTCGACGCGCCGTAGAATCGCTTCCAGTTCGCCCATGTCCAACTCGACGATTGCCGCTTTCGACGGAATCATGTGGATCGATAACGCGAGTCAGCGCTCGCGGCGTACAGCATGGGTAAAAACAGTTCGCTCGGCAACGGCTCGCACTTCTCGAGGGCGCGTGCGCGTGGACGAACCATAACACGGCGCCGAAGAAAACGAGAAGAGCAGTCGGGCGCGATTCACCGATTCCCGGCGCGATTCCCGCCCGAGGGGCGTCAACCGACAGGAGTGACGGCCCGCCACGCCGGCGCCGCCTGGGTTGCTTCGGGATCGCCGGCCGAGAACAAAACGTGCAATTGATGGGCGACCAGTGCCGTGGCCGCCGCCGTGGCAGACTTCGGCCACCAACGGAATCGGCCGCTGGAGAGGCGCTTGTGGCACAACCAAAATCCCTGGCCGTCGTACACCAAGACTTTTAGCGCCGTCGCCGGCCGGTTGCGGAACACGAACACGCAGCCGGCAAACGG
>DATATI010000025.1 GCA_036268875.1 Polyangia bacterium
GGCCGCGGCGCCCTCCAAGGGATCGACGAGCGCGACATGGGTCTGGCGGCCGCCGCTGAGGACCAGGGCGCCGTCCTCGACGGGGTAGATCGTCGTCGGCGCCCCGGGAGCGCCGGCCTCGCGGCCGTCGAGGAACGAGAACGTGGCCCCCTCAGGCGTGGTCGTCGCGACCAAGCGCTCGACTTTGCCTTCGACGCTCGCCTCGAAACTCGCACGCCGGACCCCTGTCAATTCGAAGCCATCCGCAATAGCCCAGGGATCGACCGGACCCCGGCTGGGCGCGGTCGGAACGCCGCGCCGCCAAAGCGTCTCCGCGACCGCGAGCACGGCGTCCGTATCGGGCTCGCGCGGCGCGGCGCCGAGGCGCGCGAGGTTGGCGTCGATGAAGCCGGTGTCGTAGCCGCCCGCGGCGACCTCGGGGGCGGTCAGCAGCGCGCTCAGAAACGCGAGGTTGGTCTTGGGGCCGATCACGACGGCGCGCGCGACGGCGTCGTTCAGCTTGGCGAGCGCCGCCTCGCGGGTCGGCGCATGCGCGATCAGCTTGGCGATCATGGAGTCATAAAAGGGCGTCACGGCGTCGCCCGCCTCGACGCCCGCGTCGATGCGCAGGCCGCTGCCATCCGGACCGAACCGAAGCGCGCGTATCAGGCCGGGCGATGGCAGGAACCCGGTCTGCGGATCCTCTGCATTGAGCCGCGCCTCGATCGCCGCGCCGTTGCGCCTGAGATCGCCCTGCTTCAGCGGCAGCGGCTCGCCCGCCGCGACGCGGAACTGCCATTCCACGAGATCGACGCCGAGAATCGCCTCGGTGACGGGATGCTCGACTTGCAGTCGCGTGTTCATCTCGAGGAAATAGAAGCTGTCGGGGCCGAGGCCGCGCGCGGCGTCGACAATGAACTCGACCGTGCCGGCGCTGAAATAGCCGACCGCCTTCGCCGCCGCGACCGCCGCCTTGGTCATCGCCGCGCGCGTCGCCTCGGGCAGACCCGGCGCCGGGCTCTCTTCGATCACCTTCTGATGGCGGCGCTGCAACGAGCAGTCGCGCTCGAAGAGGTGCACGATCTGGCCATGCTGGTCGCCGAACACCTGCACTTCGATATGGCGCGGGAGAAGGATGTATTTCTCGATCAGCACGCGCGGATCGCCGAACGCCGCGCGCGCCTCGCGCGTCGCCGCCTCGAAGCCGGCGTCGAAATCGACGTGCGCGTCGATGCGGCGCATGCCGCGGCCGCCGCCGCCGGCGATTGCCTTGATCAGCACGGGGTAGCCGAGTTCGTAGGCCTTCTCCTTCAGGAATTTTGGGTTCTGGTTGTCGCCGTGATAGCCGGGAACCACCGGTGCGCCGGCCTTCTGCATCAGCGCCTTGGCGGAGCTCTTGAGCCCCATCGCGCGCATCGCGGCCGGCGGCGGCCCGACGAAGACGACGCCCGCGGCCGCACAAACTTCGGCGAAGTCCGCGTTCTCGCTGAGGAAGCCGTAGCCGGGATGCAGGCATTGCGCGCCCGCCGCCACCGCTGTCGCGACGATTTCCTCGCCGTCGAGATAGCCAGTTGCGCCCTCGCCGATTTCGATCGCCTCGTCGGCGAGTCGCGTGAACAGCGCGCCGCGGTCGGCGGGCGTGTGCAGCGCGATCGCGCGGATGCCGAGTCGGCGCGCGGTCCGGATGACGCGGCAGGCGATTTCGCCGCGATTGGCGATCAGGACATTGGCGAACATGGCGGCTCCCTGGCGGGCGGCAGGATAGCCCGACTGGCGCCTGGGGGCCAGCGGCCCGGATCGCTCGACAATCCCTTGCCGTTCTCAGGCGACTCCGCGTAGCCCGTGGAGGGCGCTTTCGTTAGCCGGATCAGTTCGCCCCGGCGCCCAAGTTGTGGAGGGCGCCGATTTCAGTTCTGCATCTGGCGATTTCAAAGCGTTAGGCGCCTTTTTCGTAAGAGGGGCAAAACTCCGGGCGAACGTGGGTTTAGCGTTGGGTTGTTGGTGCGGCGGATAGAAATTTCCGGGAGGGGGATTCCCGAATCGGCGATTGTCTGAATCTATAGGAGAATGCCGCCGCCGCCGGACATCGACGCGCTTTCGCCTGCCGATCTGAAAAGCTTGGTGTTGGAGCTTTTGGACGAGCGCGCGGAACTTCGCCGAACGATCGGGGCGCTACGCGACGAGATCGCGCGGCTGAAGGGCGGCCCTGGGCGGCCGGACATCAAGGCGAGCGTCAAACCGGACATCCAGCCGAGCGGCATGGAAAAGGCGAGCGAGGCGGCGCCGGCGAGCCCGTCTGGCGAGCGCCAGCGGCGCGGCCCCACGCGGACGAAGCTGATGATCCATGACGAGCGCAAGCTCGGGGCCAATGCTCCGTCCGGCTCGCGTTTCAAAGGCTATGCGAGCTTTCTGGTTCAGGATCTGGTGATCCGCCCGCTCGTCACCAACTTCTTGAGGGAATGCTGGCGGACCCCGGACGGCAAGACGCTGACAGCGCCTTTGCCGGCGGGCGTCGACGGTCATTTCGGACCTGAACTGCGCCGCTTCGTGCTCGCCCAATATCATCAAGGACAAGTCACGGCGGCGCGACTGGTCACGTTGCTGAAAGGGATCGGCATCCTGATCTCCAAGCGACAGGTCGTTCGTCTGCTGATCGCCGGCAAGCAGAGTTTCATAGACGAGGCCCGCGCCGTGTTGCGGGCCGGCTTGACCCACGCGGCGTGGATTACAGTCGACGACACCGGGGCGCGTCACAAAGGCAAGAATGGCTTCTGCACCCAGATCGGCAACGCCCATTTCACCTATTTTGCGACCACGGGCTCGAAGAGCCGCCTCAACTTCCTCGAAGTGTTGCGGGCGGGACATGACGATTACGTCGTCAACGAACAGGCCCTGGCTTACATGCGCGACCGCGCGCTCGCCGGACCCGTCGTCGCCCGCCTCAGCGAGCATCCCGATCGCGTCTTCGCCGACCGCGCGGCCTGGAACGTTCATCTGGACCAACTCGGCGTCTCGGCTCTGAAGGTCAGCCCCGATCCCGTGACGATCGCCACCGAAGGCGCTCTGTGGGGCAGCGTCAGGGCCCATGGTTTCCTCGCCAATGCCGTGATCGTCAGCGACGACGCCGGCCAATTCAACGTCGGCCCGCACGGCCTGTGTTGGGTCCATGGCGAACGCCTGGTTCACAAACTCGATACGTTCACCGAGGCGCAACGCGCCGCGCAGCAGCGCATCCGCGGCCTGATCTGGCTGTTCTACCGCAATCTGAAGGCTTGGCGCCGCCATCCTTCTCCGCCGCGCAAGGCTGTCTTGTCGGCCCGGTTCGATCGCATCTTCAGTCACAGAAGCGGATTCGCCAAGCTCGACCGCTTGCTGGGGCGCCAGCGCGCCAACAAAAACGAATTGCTGATGGTGCTCGAGAGGCCCGATATCCCGTTGCACACCAACGGCTCCGAGAACGACGTCCGTTGCCAGGTCGAAAAACGCAAGATCAGCGGCGGAACCCGAAGCGACGCCGGCCGCGACGGCCGTGACGCCTTCCTCGGGCTCCTGAAGACCTGCGCCAAGAACGGCATCCTCTTCTGGGACTATCTGGGGGCGCGCCTCAAAGTCCCAGGTTGCCGGGACATTCCCAACCTCGCGCAAATCGTCGCCGCGCTCGCGCCCAGGCCCCCCTGAGAGCCCAGCACTTTCGCCCCCTCACCGCGACTTGCCGCTATGCCCGTCTCCGGCTCGTCAAACCTCGCGCCAGGAACCGACCCCGTTCCGGGCGCGATCCAGGCGCACGCCTGGTCGTTCCAGGTTGACTAGAAACACCCAATCTCGCACAGATCGCCAGCGACACGCGGCCCAACGTCGCCCACACTGCCCCGACTTTTGCCCCTATTACCCTTTTTCTGCACACGCCCGGCTTGCCCTGACAAGAGGCCGGGGACGGTTAATGCAAAAAAGTGATTGACAATAGGTGTAATTACAGCTATTGCCGCGCCATGAGCATTGAAGATCCCACCGCCGCGGACATCTACGCCGCCTGCGTCTGCCTCGGGGTCCAGAGGGCGGCTCGCGGCGTCGCGCGCCGGTACGACGGAGCGCTGAAGCCGCTCGGGCTGACGTCCGGGCAATTCTCGATCCTTTCGAGTCTGCTGCGAGACAGTTCGGAACCGGTCGGGGCCTTGGCGGAACTGCTGGGACAGGAGCGGACGACGCTCACCCGCAACCTGAGGCCGCTCGAAGCGGCCGGTTGGGTCGAGACCAACCTCGACGCGAAGGACGCGAGGGTGCGGCGCGTGCGATTGACCGACAAGGGCCGTGAGTTGCTGCGCGCAGCGGTCCCCGTCTGGCGAGCGGCGCAGCGCGACAGCAACGCGCGCCTCGGCGAACCAGGCTGGGCCGCTCTGCGGCCCTTGCTGGCAGCGCTGGCGTGAGGCGCCCAAAAGCTGATGATGCGAGTTGACGAGGTCGACGTGCTCCGAGCGTTCCCATCACCA
>DATATI010000026.1 GCA_036268875.1 Polyangia bacterium
CACCACGTGTACTTGATCCATCCTCAGCATCCTCCAGCGGGACGCCCAGTCTGCCGACCGAGCAAATTCCGCGATTTGGACCCCTGGGGTGGATCAGTTTCCGAGCGGCGTTTGGATCACTTTCCGAGCGGCGCGATCACATCGGATCGCCACGCGTCACCGGATCCACCAGCGACTCGAGCGCAGTCACCAGTTCAGGGTTGTGCTCCTCGATCGACGTCCGTCCACCGCCTGGACGTCGAACGTTCACGACTTCTTCCGGGCTCACTCCGCCGCGAAGCTCATCTTGGCCCGTCCGAATCGTGGTTCGCGACATTCCGGTGGCGCGCTCCACCGCCGCGATCCCGCCGTCGCCGAACTCGGCTTCAGCACCTGCCCAAAGCCGTCTCATCCGTTCGTCCATCACCGCCGTCAGAGCCTCGAACTTGCGGCGAATCTCTCCTTCGTCTGCCATCCCACCATAGATCACGTTTCGATCGCTCTCTCGATCCCCATTCAGCAGCGAGTAATCAAGTTGTTCCTGAGCGGGGCCTAATTGTCCATTGTAATTACCACCCCAACACGAAAGCGATCCGTCTGAGAGAATCGCGCAGGTGTGGTCGGCCGGACCGCTAAAGATGTCGGCCACACCGCCGAGATTCGCAACCGGCGAAGCTGTGAGTCGACTTGTGCCTGCGCTTCCATCCCCGGTCTGTCCGTGATTCGAGTCCCCCCAACAATGGACAAAGCCATCAGAAGTCAACACGCAGGAATGTTTGTTTCCCGACACGAGCTTTTTTGCATTTCCAGCGCCCATGGCCATGGAACCGGGGAAGGGCACGTAGCTACCACTCGCGTCGCCGTTGCCAAATTGCCCACTGGCATTGCTGCCCCAACAGCTGCCCCCTATCCCGATCGCCTTATCTCGGCCAATGACGCGCCAGGAGAACCCAGCTTAGACTTCCTATCCACCACACCTTCTTCTCCTCGTCGGCGCCGGCGATGCACAATCGCGCGGCGCTGATTTCGTTTCCAAGCGCTCCGCCTCGATTGTTTCTTCTCTCGCTCTATTCGCGCGGCTTTCTCATCTACAATGCGAATGCAGGATGGCGATATTCGATCTGGCCAAGAAGTAGAGCGACGGAAGATCCCGCATGGACCCGGATCCGTCTCCCCTGGATTCCGACGCTGGAAGCGACGAGATTCCCGAACACACGGTCAGTTCGGCTGCGGGGCAGCTGCGGGCCAGGCCGGCAACCAATCTGGCTGTCGGGTTGGTGATCGATGCCCGCTATCAGATCGAAGCCCCGATCGGTGAAGGGGGAAGCGGCTCGGTGTTTCGCGCCTGGGATCGGGCCCTCGGCGAACAGATCGCGATCAAGATCTTGCACGCAGAGCGAGCCCGGGAAAAAAGCTGGATCAGCCGCCTGGCCCGTGAGGTGCGCGTGGCGCGGGCCATCCGGCATCCCAACGTCTGCCGGGTTTTCGATCTGGGTCATGCCGACGGGCACTGGTTCGTCACCATGGAACTGGCCGTGGGCGGGGCCCTGCGCCAGTTGCTGCGGGCTGCCGGCGACCGCGCCGTCGAGCGCCCGCTGGAAGAGCGTCTAGCCGACGCTCGGGCGCTGTGTGCTGGGCTGGCCGCCATTCATGCGGTGGGCATTATTCACCGCGACGTCACGCCACAGAACGTGCTCCGCATGCACGATGACCGGCTGGTGCTGTCCGATTTCGGCCTCGCCATCGAGAGCAACGACAACACCACGGTTCACGGCGGCACGCCCGCTTACATGCCCCCTGAAGCGCTGATGGGCGAACGGTCCGATCAGCGCTCGGACGTCTGGCAGCTCGGCGCCATCATTCACGAGATCATGTTCGGGCGAAAACCCGAATGGAAAAACGGCCCCCAGGGCACGACCATGAAATGGCCACTGCCCGCGATGGCCAGCCGGGTCGAGGAAGAGGTGGCCCTGCTGTGCGGAGACTGCCTGAAGCACGATCCGGCGGCGCGTCCCGCCACGGCCATGGCAGTGGCCGGACGATTGGCGGCAGCCGAGGTGGCACGACCACGCAACCGTTTCGTCCGACAGTGGTTGCGGGTCAGGACCTTCTGGGGGCAACACCGGGCGCTGCGCGCCGCTGTGATCGGGGCCGTGGTGGCGGCGGGCGTCGTGCGCGGCGTGCAGGTCATCACGCGACCGTCTCTGTGTCGCGGCGGTGAGGCGAAACTGGCGGGAGTCTGGGATCCCCAGGTGAAGGCACAGATCAGAAAAGCCTTCTTCGGCACGGGCCAGACGTTTGCGCAGGACACGTTCTGGATCGTCAACCGCACGATCGAAGATTACGTCCATCGCTGGGTCGGCACGTACACCCAGGCCTGCGAGGCCACGCACACCCGTGGCGAACAATCGGCAGAGGTCCTGGACCTGCGGATGTCCTGTCTGCAGGATCGTCTGGGTGGTCTCAGGGCGCTCACGGTCGTGTTTCGCCAGGCCGACGCATCGGTCGTCGAAAACGCCGCCAGCGCCTCCAGGCAGCTGGCCGGGATCGAACGCTGCAGCGACGTCAAGTTGCTCCGATCCCTGGTCCCGCCGCCGGAAAACGCGGTCGCCCGCCGTCAGGTCGACGAACTGCAACTTCGCGTGGCGGATGCGCGCGCTCTTCTGGCATCGGGCCGATCGTCCGACGCCGACAAGGCCACTGCATCATTGGTGGGGAACGCTCGTCGTATCGGATATGGGCCGCTTTTGGCCGAGGCGTTGGCCCTGCGCGGGAATGTGCAGGTCGAATTGGGCGCGGCTGCCGACGCCGAAAAGACGTTCGAAGAGGGGGTCTGGACCGCCGAAGAGGCCCGTCACGACGAGGTCAAGGCAGAGATCGCTGTCCAACTGATCTACGTGGTGTCCCTGGGCATTCGCCCTCAGGACACCGAACGCTGGCGGCACATGGCGGAAGCGATCCTGCGCCGGATTGGTGGGCACGAGCGGCTGCAAATCTGGATGAACACCAATCTCGGCGCTGCCCTTGAGGTGAGCGGACAACCAGCGGAGGCCTTGGCCCGGCATGAGCAGGCGCTGGCCATCGCCGAGCGGGCGCTGCGGCCCGATGATCCCGATCTGGTACGAGTTCAGGGGAATATCAGCAATGCCCTGGTCGGGATGGACAGGCCCGTCGAGGCCTTGATTCACAGCGACCGCGCCATCGAGATCGGGCGAAAGGCGCTGGGTGCCGACCACCCGGAGATGGCCATCCGCTACAGCAATCGCGGTGAGATCCTCAATCAGCTCGGGCGTTTTGAAGAGGCACGGGCGTCCTGCTTGCGGGCTGTTGCCCTCTGGGAAAAACAGCTCGGC
Source organism: Polyangia bacterium (assembly GCA_036268875.1). GTDB lineage: Bacteria > Myxococcota_A > Polyangia > Fen-1088 > Fen-1088 > DATKEU01. The sequence continues at coordinate 3,333 of DATATI010000026.1, forward strand.
AAGGACCACCTGTATATTTCGTATGCGCTCAACGCCATCGGGCTCAGTCATCTCGGCGAAGGGAAGCCGGCGATGGCGGTGGTGCCCCTCGAACGGGCGCTACGCATCCGCCTCGACAAGGAACCGTCGCCCGGGCACATCGCGGACACCGAATTCGCGCTGGCTCGCGCCTTGTGGGAAAGCGGACAGCACCACGACCGCGCACGCACTTTGGCCTTGAGCGCGCAGGGCCGTTACTCGGCGGTGTCCACCCTGAAGAAGCAAGAGGCCGAGGTCGTCACCTGGTTGGCCAAGCACGGCCCGCCGGCGGTGGGCGTGCGATAAGGTGCCCTGGCCTCGACACCGTCGCTGACGGCACGGTCAAGGTGTGAACTCGTCGGCGCCGCAATCAAAACTACCTTCCTGTGGTCGTCGCTCGCCCTCAATGTCGGTGAGCGGGTCCATGGAGGAATAGGCCAGCGCGTTCCGGCATGGGGAGGTCGCGGTCAGGTGATAGCTAGCAGATAGTTTGGCGTCTCCGTCTGAGCTGGTTTGCGATGCATCGAGAGTACAGGGCAGCGTATTCACCTTGAGCAAGTAATGGCGGCGATAAACACCTTCAAAACGAGAGGCGGTTGATTCGACAGTGGCGATCAGTCGGACCGGTTGAGATCGCGCCGGCCAACCTGTCCTAGGAATCTCCGCTGACCCCGCCCTCGTCGCGTGCGTGAAGGCGCGCCTCGAGAGTACGCGCTGGGATTGCGCGGTGCCCCTCGCCTGCGGCTCGTACCAGCGCGTCCTGCTTTGATTTCGTACGGAACGGCAATGACGACGCCATCCGCCGCAGAGTTTTTGGTTCGGTCATTCCGCGGAAGCGACCGGGAAGCGCTCGGCACGCTGTGGGGACGTGTTTTTCCTGACGACCCGCCCTGGAACGCGCCGAAGGTCATGATCGAAAACAATCTTGAACGCGAGCGAACGCCGCTGCCTGACATCGTCGAGCGGATCGCGCTACCATGCAGCATGCCCAACGCAGTCGAGAGCGCCGTCGACACGTACATCCGAATGTGCAGCGAGCGCGATCCCGCCGTCCGCGCGACCATGCTCGAGGCCTGCTTTGCCGCCGAAGGTCGCATGGTCACCCGCAGCCGCGAGATCCGGGGCCGCGCCGCGCTCGCCGATATGATCACCAAATTCCTCGCGGATCCGCAGGTGCGGCAGATTCGGGTGATCAGCGCGATCGACGCGAGCGGCACCACGTTCCGATTTCGCTCGGTCGTCGAACGCCGCGACGGCACCATCCTTGAAAACTTCGATGCGGGCGAGATTGATGCCACCGGGCGCATCTCGCTCATTCTGGCATTCGCCGGCCCGCTGGCGGGACAATGAAACGAATGCGCGAGTCACGACCTTCGTGGTCTGGTCGATCGACGCGACCTTTGCATGGCAGCCGCAAACGCCGACCAGGTTAGCGTCGTCAACCATATGGACCTGTCGGACGCCCTACGGATTGCCCACTTTCTGCACACCCAGCTCACCTTCGTGACAACCGCGGACGGGATAGGCATTCAGCCATATCCGCTCCCGTCCGACATCGTCGACGGGTGCACGTTCGGTGGACAGGTGAATTCAATGGAGTTTGGAAGCGATCTGCCAGAGACCGGCTTCTCAGTGGAGGTGACGTTGGATTCACGTACACCGGAACCGGCGCCGCAGAACTGGTATCGAGGCTGAACGAACTCTACGGAGTCCAGTGATCGTCCACCAGGAGGCCCCCGGCGGGGCCGCATCGCAGAAGCGGCCATCCTTGACAAGTATATACTGGAATATATACTTTTGAAATGGCCGAGCGGGCGAAGATTTTTCAGAATGGCGGCAGCCAGGCAGTTCGTCTGCCGAAGTCATGTCGTTTCGACGACGGACAGGATGAGGTAATCGTTCGACGTATTGGTAAGAAGGTCATCCTTGAACCCGCCGACGCATGGTCGGAGGACTTTCTCAACTGCCTCGGCGCCTGGAAGGAGGACATTCCGCGGCCGCCACAAAAGCCGATCGGCCGTAAGAAGAACCCGCTCGCTCACTCATGAGGTACCTGTTGGACACGGATAGCGTCAGCTACGCCTTGCGTGGGCACGGCGATGTTGCCAGCAGGATCAAGAGTCAACGGCCGTCCGAGCTTTGCGTGAGCGCGATAACTCTGGCGGAGTTGCGCTTTGGCGCCGACCGGAAAGGATCGCGCAAGCTGCATGGTCTGATCGATGTCTTCGCTTCGGGGATCGAGATCGCGTCTTTCGACGAAAGCGCGGCAGCCGAGTTCGGCAGGATCGGAAGCCTTCTGGCCGAACGAGGAACGCCGATCGGCGAGTTCGATATCCTGATCGCTGCACATGCAGTGGCCCTCAGGTGCACTCTCGTTACGAACAACACTCGCCACTTCTCGAAGGTACCCGGATTGTCCCTGGAGAACTGGCTGTGACCCGCCTCAGTGTTCCGCTCAGCCCGACGGGACACACCAGGATCTGGCGCTTTCACCGCGCGATCGCGGTCGGCCGGCGATGACTTTCATCGCACCGCGCTCATTTCTGGGGCAATCGACGAAGGGGCGGCGGGGCTGCACTGCGGCCCGGAATACTATGCGGCATTTGTTCGCGATCTAGACGGTGACAAGATCGAGGCCGTTTGTCATGAGGCGGTGTAGCGTTGCCAGTGCATTGTGACCGAGTGCGCGGCCGTTGGACTGCGCACCGTTTTGGGGAATCACATCATCCGGAGAGAAACCATGGACGCAAACCAGTTGAAATCGACGCAGGCTCCTTTGAAGGAAAAGTATCGCGCCGAGCCCGCTGCGGCTTTGGTGACGCTGCGGGCGCAAGGGCACGCCACGGGGCTTTCGTGCAAGGTCGAAACCGGGAAAGCGATCGTCGAGGCCGGCCTCCATCCGGCCACTGGTGGCGATGGAACGATGGCGTGCTCGGGGGACATGCTTCTCGAGGCGCTGGTGGCCTGCGCGGGCGTCACCTTGCGCGCGGTCGCGACGTCGATCGGCATCGCGCTGCGCGACGCCCTGATCGTCGCCGAGGGCGATGTGGATTTCCGAGGAACCCTGGGCGTGTCGAAAGAGGCCCCGGTCGGTTTCGTGAAAATCCGTCTGACGTTCAACCTGGACACCGATGCGACCGCCGAAGAAAAGGCGACGCTGCTAAAGCTGACCGAACGATATTGCGTCGTGCTGCAAACCATTCGCTCCGGCACGGTCGTATCGGCCCAGGTGGCTTAGAAAAGAGCTGCCTAGATAATTTCTTACTTCTGCGCGGCTCGTCGATCCGGCCGCTCACATCGCCGCCGACGTGATCTCTCCGATTTCCTCGTCGGTCAGGGCGACGGGATTGGCCTTCATGCTGCTGGCCGCCTTGGCTTTCTCCACCAGCGCGGGAAGGTCGGCGGCGGTCAGTCCGTGTCGCGACAGACGCGGGATGCCCAAGGCCCCGCAAAGCTCGCGCACCCAGGTGACACCGTCGGTGGCGATGGCGTCGGGGCGGCCGGTCAGGAGTATAGCGATCTCGTCGAAGCGGGCGCGCAAGGGATTGCTGGGATCGCGTTCGCCGAGCGCACGCAGGTTCACCGCCAGCACGTGCGGCAACAGCGCCGCACACACCGCGCCGTGGGGCGCGGCGAACGTTCCGCCGAGGGGCGCCGCCAACCCGTGCACGGCGCCCAGGCCGGCGTTGGCCAGGCACAATCCGCCCAGCAGACTGGCGCAGGCCAGATCCGCTCGCCGCTCCGCCGCCTCCTCGCCCGCCAGCCCGTCCGCGTACGCCGCCCGCAGCGCCCGCGCTGAACGCCGCAGGCCCTCGCGCGCCCAACCGTCGGTGATCGGATTCGCCCTGCGCGAGACAAACGGTTCGATCAGCTGCGACAACGCGTCCAGGCCGCCGCTGGCGATCACGGCAGGCGGCAGCCCGGCCAGCAGATCGGGATCGACCACCGCCAGCCGCGGCAGCATCAGCGGGCCGCGCAAGCTGGCTTTCACCTGATGTTCGGGGGAGGCCAGCACGGCGTTGCGCGTGACCTCCGATCCGGTGCCGGCGGTGGTGGGAACGGCGCAGACCGGCAGCGACGGGCGATCGAGGGGGCGGCCGCGGCCGACCACCTCCAGATAGTCCAGCGGATCGCCGCCGTTGCCCAGCAGCGCGGCGATCGCTTTGCCCGCGTCCAGGGCGCCCCCGCCGCCGAAGGCCACCACCACGTCGCAACCGGCCCTCTGTCCAGCGGCGACCCCGGCGCGCGCGCTGTCGACGGTCGGCTCGCCGTCGAAGTCCAGCGACCACACCGTCGGTGAAACGCCGGCCTCGGTCAGCGCGGCCAGCAAATTTCCCGCCCGCGAAGGCGAGCGGCCGGTGACCACCAGCGCGCGCGTACCCAGCGCCCGCACCGCCGCCGGCACCTGGGCGACGACGCCGGCACCAAACAGAATGCGCGCCGGTACGGTGATCTCGAAGCTCACCATCCGTCGGCGGCGGGAAAGACGTTGATCAGCTTGGTGGGCGTGCGCGGCTCGGCCATCATCGGGGCCACGGTGTCGCGCCACAGTTGATAGTGGGCGGTCTCGCGGTGCGCGGCCTGCGCGTCCGGCGAACGGTACGCCTCGGCCAGCAGGAACCGCGTCGGATCGTCGGCGAATTGCAGGAAATCGAAACGCGCCACGCCCGGCTCTTTCGCGCTGGCGCTGGCGTTGGCCAGGGTGGCGACGCGAAAAGCTTCGACGGTATCCGGCTTCACGCGGACGGCGACGTGGACGATGAACAGAGGCGACGACGAAGACTTGTCGGCGGGTGACATGCGGCGTTCTCCTTGTTTGCCTGCGAAAAGAAATAAGGCCGGCGATCAGTCAGTCAACAATGCAATCACCGGCGGCGATCCAGCACGGCGCCGAGGCGCGCCGGCAACGCGGCGGCCTCGATCTCTTCCAGCGTCTGCGGCAAGGCCAGCGACCAGTTCGGCCAGGTGGTGGTGGTGCCGGGCATGTTCGGGCGCTCGGCGACGGCGATGGCGTCATCCAGCGTGGCCAGCAGCACGCGCGACGGCGCCGCGCCCAGCGCCCGGTAGGTGCCCTCGATGGCCTCCGTCACCGACGCTGTCGGCGACAGGTCGCCAAGGGCGGTCAGTTTTTCTTTCAGCGCCCGCATGCCCAGTTCGTTCGGCGCCAGGCCGGCGGCCTGGCTGTCGCTGACGTCGCGCCCCGACCACAGCCCCGCCACCGTGGCCAGATCGTGCGTGGTGACGCTGGACAGCGCCAGCTCGGGTAGCTGCGCCGGCAAGCCCGGTTCGAAGTACAGCAGCCGATACGACAGCATCCGGTGCGCGGCCAGCGTCTCGCGCACGCCCGCCTCGACGGTGCCCAGATCCTCGCCGATGATGAAGGCGCCGGCGCGGTGGCTTTCCACGTCGACGATGGCCAGCAGTTCGTCGGCCTGGGTGCGCACGTAGGCGCCGGCGGCCGTCGACCGGCCGTGTGGGATCCAGAACAGCCGGAACAGCCCCATCACGTGATCGATGCGCAGGCCGCCCGCGTGGCGCAGCATGGCCCGGATGGTCTCGATGAACGGCCGATAGCCCTGCGCGCGCAGGCGGTGCGGGATGAACGGCGTCAGGCCCCAGTCCTGGCCGGCGGCGTTGAAGGCGTCGGGCGGCGCGCCGACGGAGATCCCCGTCGCCAGCAGATCCTGCCAGCACCAGGCGTCGGCACCGGCGACGTCGAGGCCGATCGGCAGATCGTGAATCACGGCGATCTCGCGCGACGCCGCCGCCAGCTGCTGGTCGATCTGCCACTGCACCCAGGCGAAAAAGCGCACCCGCCGCGCTTCCACGGTGACAAAGCGGCCGACGTCGGCGGCCTCGGGCCGCCGCAGTCCCTCCGGCCAGCGGCGCCAGTCGCGCCCGTGTTTTTCCGCCAGGGCGGCGTAGGTGGCGAACTGGGTCAGCGCCGTGCCTTCGTCTTTCCAGTAGCGGTCGAAGCCGGGGTCGCCTTGGAATTGATTGTAAATCGCCTCCAGCAGCGGCGCCTTCAAGGCGAACACAGCGTCGCGATCGATGCGGCGCCGGCTGTTCAGCGCGTGGCCGGCGTTGGCGGCGGCGGTCAGGGCCGGCCCCAGGGCAGCGGCGCCCGGGATCTCTTCGATGCGCAAGAACAGCGGGTTTCGATAGCGGCGGCTGCTGGGATAGTACGGCGACGGTTCGATGGGCGGCAGCGACACCGGCGCGCACAGCGGGTTCACCATGATCACGCCGGCACCCAGCGACTGCTTCGACCAGCGGCCGAGACGCCGCAGGTCGGCCAGGTCGCCGATGCCCCAGCTGTCGCGCGAGCGCGCCGCGTAGACCTGCGCCGCCCAACCCCAGGTGCGTAGATCATCGGGCAGGTGGCAGCGCCCGGGGGTCACGATCAGCAGCGTGCCGTCGTCGGCCGGGCGATCGTACAAGCGCAGGCGGTGGTAACCGAACGGCAGATCGTGCGGCAGGTGGTCGCGGACGGTCAGCGCGGTGCCGTCCTCCAACGTCAACGCGTAAACGGCGTCCGGGCCCAGGGCGCGCGAATCGTGCGGGCCGACCACGCGCACGGCGGGCGGCGCCTCCGGTTTATCGTCGGCATCATCGGCGTCCACCGTCGGGGCGACGCCCATCGCCGCCCGGATCGCCGTCCGGGTCAGCAACGTGATGTCGTGGGCGACGCCGTCGATGTCATGATAGCGGTCGTCGATTCCCCAGCGGTCGGTGGCCATCCGGGCAGACTACCGTCTTCCCCACTTTTCGCGCACCGCTTGCTGACGTCCGCCGCCCGTCGACAAACCCAGATACAAAAGGCCGCGGAAGATCATCGCCCAGTGCAAGAACAGCAGCATCAGCGGCGCGTAGATGTGGGGCATGCTCAGCACCACGCCCAGAAGGCCATTCAGTGAAAACAGACCGGTCAGGTTGATCAAGCGCGCGCCCAGCGCGGAACCGTCAAGCACGCCGGTGGGCATCAGCAAAACCAGACCCAGCAGCACGTTGGGAAACAGCCACTCGAGACCACGCGTCGAGATGAAACGCGCCGCTTCGATCAGCAAGCCGAACGATCGCGTCTGACTTTGATACAAAAGCTCCGGCGCCGGATTGAAGAAAACCGCCATGGCCAGCGTGACCAGCGTGGCGATGATCTGCCCCTTCGGCACGCCGCCCACCACCATGCTGACCAGCATGTTGATGATGAAGAAGGCGAACATCACGCTGACCACGTCCCAGATGCGGGCGCCGAAGCTTTGCTTGATGTCGATGAGGGTGATGCGTTGGCCGGCCACCGCCAGCGCCAGCAGGTGCAGATAACTGGAACCGACGGCGGCCAGCCCGAACCCGGCGGCGATACCGGCCACGAACCCCCACGACGAGGTCACGTAGATGATGGCCAGGATCAGCCCGATGTACACCGGCAAGGCCAGCGCCAAAGGCCACGCGCGCACCGCCTGGCGGGCGGCCTGAACCGCCGCGTGTCTATACAATCGAAGGACGTTTGTCACGCGATCACTTTACCCCGGGCGCGCAACCTCGGCACGCGCCCCCGCGCGATGGTACTTTATCGACGAGCATGGCCGTTCACGGGCGCTACACGATCGCCGGCAAGCTGGCGGACGGCGGGATGGCAGAGATTTTCCTTGGCACCCAGCACGGCGCCGAGGGCTTCGAAAAGCCGGTGGTGCTGAAACGCATCCACACCGCGTTTTCGGCCGACCCGCAGTTCCGCAACATGTTCATCGACGAAGCCCACATCTCGATGAGCCTGAGCCACGGCAACATCGTGCAGGTGCTGGACCTGGGCGTTTCCAACGGCCGCTATTTTTTGGTGCTGGAGCTGGTCGACGGTTGGGACCTGCACCAGGTCTTGAAACGCGCGCGCGCCGCCCAGGTGGCGTGGCCGCCGGCGCTGGCGCTGTACGTGGCGGCCGAGCTCTGCCGCGCGCTGGCCTTCGCCCACGCCAAGAATCACCAGGGACGGCCGCTCGGGATTGTCCATCGCGACGTCAGCCCCAACAACGTCCTGCTCAGCGAACAGGGCGAGGTGAAGCTGGCCGATTTCGGCATCGCCAAGGCCCAGCGCAAGCGCGAGCAGACCGCGGCCGGCGTCATCAAGGGCAAGGTGGCCTTCATGTCGCCCGAGCAGGCGACGGGATCGGCCATCGACCGGCGATCGGATCTCTTCTCGGTGGGAACGATGCTTTACATGATGGTCACTGACCAGCAGCCGTTCGAAGGGGCCAACGATCTGGAAGCGCTGTCGCGCGTGCAGCGCGCCGATTTCGTGCCGCCCGATGTTTTGAAGCCGTCGCTGTCGCCGGCGCTGGTGCGGTTGATCGGACGCGCCATGCGCCTGTCGACGAGCGAGCGCTATCAGACCGCCGACGAGATGTTGACCGACATCGAACGCGTGCTGCGCACCGAATACCAATCGGCCGGGCAGACCGAGCTGAAACAATGGTTGGCCCAGCTGGCCCGGCGCGACGGCGCGCCGACCATCAGCAAGCGCCTGGGTGCCGCGCCGGTGGCCGGCGCCCCGGCCGACGGCGGCACCGATCTGAACGCCGGCACTTCGTTCGAGCTGGGCGATCTGGATCTGGTGTCCGTGACCGAGCTGGCGCCGACGCCACCGCCGCTGCCCACGCCATCACCGGGGCGCGCGACGCCCACCCAGAAAGAGGGTACGCCCCGCCTGACCAGCGTCGAGGGCGCGGCGGCCGGTTCGACGCCGACGCCGAAAACGCCAGAGCGGCCACGGCGCTTCGGTGGGTTCTGGCTGGGCGTCACGGTGGCGTTCGCGGCGGTGATCGGCCTGCGCTATTTCGGCGAATGGGCCGCGCACCAAGGTTTGTTCGGCGCCACCAACATGGCCGCGCCGGCGCCCGCGGCGGAGCCGACAGCGATGGAACCGGCGCCGCCCACCGCAGCGGCACCGACGACGACACGGCCAGCGGCAACCGCCGACAATCATTCGGCGGCGACCGCCGCGGCAAAACCGACCAACGCGCCGGCCGTCGACGCGGGCCAGGCGACTGCCCCCGCCGAACCCGCAGCGGCCGCCAGGCCCGTCACCGCGTCCGACGCCGGCGCCGCCCCGACGACGACCGCGGCGGCGAACAAGGCGCCGGCGCCGCCCGCCCCGGCCAAAGACGATTCCGACGACGACAGCGACGAAGAAACCCTGCTGAAGAAAGCCGACCCCAACGCCGCCAGCGCGGTGATCGGCGAGGAAGAAGCGGCGCCGGCGCCGCCCGCCCCGCTGAAAAAAGATTCCGCCGCGCCGTCGACGAAGAACAACCACGGGGCCCCGCCGGCCGCCCCCGCCAGCAAGTCCACCGCGGCCGCCGCCAAGACGCCGGCCAAGCCCGCGCCTTATGTCACCGTCTCGCTGCACATCACCAGCGCGCCGGTCGGCGCGGTGGTGCGGATCAACAAGCGCGTGCTGGGCCGGACGCCGATCAACCTGCGCTTCAAGACCGACAACATGTACGATCTCATCTTCGTGAAAGACGGCTACACGCCGTTGACCAAACGGTTCGCCGTGCACGGAACACACGACGGCCACCTGACGGTGTCGCTGAAGAAGAAGCCGCCGCCGCCCAGCGCCCTGCGGTCGCTGTTTCACCCGCACCGATGACCAGCGCGCACCGATGGCGGCGCGCGGCCCTGCCGGTTGCGCTGGCGATGGTCGCCTTCGGCGCGTCAGCCACCACCAGCGGAGAATCGACACCGCCGGCCGCGCCCTCCGGTTACCTCACGAAAAGCTTTTCCGGCCCGCCCGGCGATCCGGTGCAGCACCTGTACGCGCTGATGGTGCCGCGTTCCTACACACCCGACCGTCCGTGGCCGCTGCTGGTGGCGCTGCACGGCGCGTTTTCCAACCACGTCGAGAACCTGCAGCGCGTGCTGGGCGGCATGGATCTGCGATCGCCGGAGGCCGACGCACCGATGCTGGTGCTGTCGCCCCTGGGCGGCGGCGAGCTGATGGCGTACGACGGCCTGGGCGAAGAAGACGTGCTGGGCGCGCTGGCGGCGGTGCGCCGCGATTACAACGTCGACGCCGATCGCATCTACCTCACCGGCTTATCCATGGGCGGCGGCGGCACCTGGACCATCGGCCTGCACCACCCGGATCTCTTCGCGGCGCTGGTCCCGGTGTGCGGCGTGGTGGATCCACGCCATTGGATCCCGGACACCGATCGCGCGCTGTACGATCTGCCGGCGATGGAGCTGGCCCTGCCGACCGCCATCGTCGAGAACGCCGTCAACCAGCGCGTCTTCGTCTATCACGGCGACGCCGATCCGGTGGTGCCGGTCAGCGACGCGCGCCGGATGGTGGAACGGTTTCGGACCCTGGGCTGGTTGAACAAATCGGTCCGCTATTTCGAACTGCCCGGCGTCGCCCATAACGCCTGGGACGTCGCCTATCACGGCGACAACATCTTTCGCCTGCTGGCCGACGTGCGCCGCGATCCCTTTCCCGAACACGTCTGGTTCAAGACCGCTTCGTTGCGCTATCAAAACGCTTACTGGGCCCGCATCGATCGCCTGGACAGCGCGACGGCGCTGGCCGAGATCGACGCCCACCAGCACGACGGCGCGTTCGTGGTTCGCCCCGCCAACGCCAGCGGGTTTTCCTTGCTGCTGCCGGCGGCGGCGATCGCCCCGACGAAGATCGTCACCGTGCAGGTGCAAGACGGCCACGGCGGCACGATGGTGTTCAACGGCCCGGCCGGCGACGGCCAGCTCAGCTTTGCGCGCGATGACGGACACTGGCACCGGGTCGCCGCCCCGGTCAGCGGTGCCCCGGCGGCGCACGCCGCCGTGGGCCTGGCCAGCCGCAGCCTGCCGCGGCAGGGGTTGCACGTCTATGTCTACGGAACAGATTGTCCGCCGGCGACCGTGCAAGCAGCAAAGCATCTGGCCGATGCGCTGGCCAACTGGGGCCCGGGCGTGCGGGCGCGTTTTGCCGTGGTCGCCGATCGGGACGTCACCGCCCAGATGCGGCGGCAATTTCACCTGGTCTTGATCGGCGATCGCAAGATCAACCGCCTGACCCGCGAGCTGGCGACGCACGCCCCCTTGCCCGTCGCCGCCGACGCCGCGCAAGGCGATCGGTCGTATCGCCTGATCGTCCAGAACGCGCTTCTCCCCGGCAAACACGCCCTGATCTTCGGCGCCCAAAGCCCGACCGCGCTGGGCCACCTGTGGCGTTTCGCCCGCCACAACAAAGATTTCTGGGGGCCCGAATCGAACCTGGACTACATCCAATTCAACGCCGCCGGAACGGTTGAAAAAACCCGCTATTGAACCGCGGTCAAATCTTCGGCTGATCGATTTACGTCGCAAGGAGCGACTACTTCAGATGCGAGCGCTTTTCCCCCACTCGCCAGGAGAGTCTTGATGCGGCACCGATGGTCGACAATTGCGGCACTGGCTGTGGCCTCCCTCTCGGCCGGCCTGGCCGCATCACTGGCGGGCGTGCCGGCCGCCCGCGCCGACCAGTTCGTTTTCCTGGACGTGACGTTCACCTATACCAAGATGGACGCCGACACGTCGTCTCCCGACAAATCGCACTATTACGTCTACGCCAATCGACTGAACCCGACCACGCCGCGCAACTGGATGGCCCCCATCAACTATCGCAACGGCGTGGTCCACGTGCGCACCGACGTGATGGACAAACCGCCGGGCGGCACCAATGTCCGCTGGACGCTTTGCTATATCCCGAACAAAGGCATCGCCGGCGGCTATGGCTGCACCAACAGCGCTCTTTACAGTGAAAAGGGCGTCTGGGAGTTCGAACAGTCGATGACCGACTGGTGGCAAAACGAAGACATCGATTGGACCCAAGGGATCAAAGAGGTCGACATCGTGATGAAGGACGGCACCGGCGGCAGCGGGTTCACCAACCTGCGCCCGGATCCGCAGAATTTTTTTCCCACCACGTTGCGCATCACGATGATCCAGGTGTCGGCGGGCGACACATACGATCCGAGCAAGGTCCCCGGCATTCCCCCGGTGCTGGGTGACGGCGGCTCGGTCACCGACGCCAGCAGCGCCGACGCCGGCAATGACGACGCGGGAAGCGGCAACAGCGGCACCGGCGGCGGCAACGCCACTGGAACCGGCGGCGCGACGGCGGCGACCGGCGGCGCACCCGGATCCGGCAGCGGCGGCGCGCCCGGCGGCGGTTCCAGCGGCGCGCCGGGCAGCAGCGCCAGCGGCGGCGCGTCCGCCGGAATCGCGCCCGGCGCCGCGACCAGCGGCGGTTGCGCCATCGTGCCCGACAACCCGTTCTCGGGTCGGATGATCGCCGGCCTGGCCTTCGTGGTCGCGCTGTCGTCGGTGCTGATGCGCCGTCGCCGGCGCTGATCGCCCGGCGCCGCGCGCGTCGGTTTCAGTCGGTGCGTCCGTCCAGCGATTGCAGGTAGGCGATCAGATCGCCAAGCTCGGCGTCGGTCAGGGCGCTGGTGACGCCGTGGCGATCATTCGGGTTGCGATCGCGCAGCACCGCCTGCAATGTCGCCGCCGAACCGTCGTGCAGATACGGCGCTGATTGCCACAGACCGTGCAGCGTCGGCGTGTCCAGGCCGCTCAGCGGCGCGCCCAGCCGCTGACCCGAATCCGCGCTCAGCGTTCCCACGTCGTGCAGCAAGGGCACGCCGGGCGCCGTCAGCTGACTGTCGGTCAGGCGCGGCCCGGCGTGGCAGGTCAAGCACCCCAGCACCGGCGATTCCAGCAACGCCTTCCCGCGCGCCGCCGCGTCGGTCAGCGTGCCGTCGGGATTTCGAAACGGGCTGCGCGGCTCGCCTCGCAGCGAGGTCACGTACGCCGCCAGCGCGTCCAGATCGGCGCTGACCCCGGTTTTACCGTCGCCCAGACCTTGCGCGCGCGTGCCGACGGCAAAGTCAGCGTCGGACATCAATCCGCTGCCGCCGAAGTCGTGACGGATCAATTGTTCTTCGTCTTGCGCCTCGTCGAAGGTGGCGTCCCAGTTCAGCGGGCCGTCGCCGGTGCCGGCGCGCCCAAGCAGCGAGATGGTGTTGCGCAGACCTTCGCCGCGATCGGAAAAATCCCACACCCGCTGATCGGAATCGCCGTCCAGGTGACAGTCGGCGCAGGCCAGATAGCCGCCGCCAGCCAGGCGCGGATCGGCCGCGTCGTTGAACAGCTGCGCCCCGCGCAAGATCGCCGCATCCAGCGGTTCGTCGATCAGCAACGGCACCCGCGATACCGGCGGCGTGCTGTCGCCGATGGGCGCGGAAAGGTCGTACACAACCAGCTCGCGCGACAGCGGCGCGTTGACCAGCAGGAACCGATCGTCCGCCACCACCAGCGCGCCGTCGGGCGCGAACCCGGCGTCGACGAACAATCCGTCAGGCGCGCCGGTCAAAAGATCGAACCGGACCACCGCCCGATCGCCGGGCAGGGCCACGAACGCATAATCGCCGTGCGCCGAGAAGGCCGCCGCCCCGGCCCGCCCGGCGTGAGCGAACTCGACGCGCAGCTCTGGATCTTCTTCGTCCCTGGTCAGGTCGACCACCGACAGCGCCGCCCGCACGGTGCTGTCGAAGGTCAGCGCGCGCCCGTCCAGAAAACTCCCCTGGGAAAAATTCGCCACCAGCGACGGCACCACCGCCTGACGCCCGGTCGGTGAGACCACGAACTGATCCAGATAGCTGGGGATCCCGCCCACACCGTCGGCGGAGGCTTGCCGACGATCCAGCGCCAGCGTGACGAACGCGCGCGTGCCGGCGACCGGATCGAGAAAGGCGATCTCGGCGTGGTAATCCGGCGAGCGCCAGCGCGCCACCGCCAGCCGCCCGTCGCCGAGCGGCGCCACCGCGCGCGGATCGGCGACGGCGTCGGTGGTGGCGAAGACGGCCGGCGCGCCGCCCGCGTCCAGCCGCACCTCCACGACCGATCCCATTCCTTGCAGCGTCACGAACGCCGACGCCCCGAACGCGGCCACCCCGAACGGCGCCGCGCCGTAGGCCAGCGGAAGCTCGACCGCCGCGCCGCCGGCCAGCGGATAGAAACCGATCCGATCGGCATCCTCGCAACCGGTGACCAGAAAGCCTTGCCAGGCGGCGACGGTGCGCGGGTGGCGGCAGGTCGCCACGCGCCGGACGACGGAGAACTGATCGGCCGCGTCGCGCCCGATCACCACCAGCTGATCGGCGTCGGCGGCCACCACCGCCACCTCACCGCTGCCGTCGGGGATGGCCGCCAGCGTGGCGCTGGGCGCGCCGACGTCGATGACCGGGTACGTGACGCTGATGATCACCGCGGCGGCGCTCCGATGACCGGCGTCATCGAACACCGTCAGCACCGCTTCATAACGTCCCGGTTGATCGTAACTGACGTGATCGACCGCGGTGGGACGCGGGCCGGCCCATCCGCGCCCATCGCCGAAATACCACTGATAGCGCCGGGCGCCCGCCGACGCCGATCCGTCCAGCACCACGTCGCCGCCCACCAGGGCATAGCGGGCCAGGCCGGGATCGGCGCGCAAGACCGGCGCCGCGTCGGCGGGCGCGCCGCTGTCGACCGCACTGGCCGCGCCCGCGCGGTTGTCGCCACAGCCGCCGGCGGCGAGCGCCGCGCCCGGCAGCCAGCCCAGCAGCAACAGCGCGCGCCGGCAGTGACGAGGTCCGAGCAGGTGACACCTCCGTGGCAGGCGCGGCGCCCGCCAGGGCTACGAAACGGCCGCTCCCAGCAGCGACGACAGCGCGGCGATCAGGCGATCGTTTTCTTCGGGTTTGCCGACGGTGATGCGCAGGCGGGTGGACAGCTCGGGCGAGTCCCACCAGCGCACCAGGATGCCCTCGCGTTTCAGCGCGCGGTAAACCGCCTCGGCTTCGTCGCCCACGTCGCACAGCAGAAAATTGGCCTGCGATTCGGGCCAGCGCAGGCCGAGACCGCCCAACGCACTTTCCAGGCGCGCGCGTTCCGCCAGCGTCTTGCGCACCACCTCGTCGTGATAGGCGCGATCCTCCAGCGCCACCGCGCCCAGCGCCTGGGTCAGCACGTTGACGTTGTAACTGTCCTTCACCTTCATCAACTGGGCGATCAGCGCCGGCGCGGCGAACAAAAGCCCCAGGCGCGCGCCCGCCAAACTGAAGCTTTTCGAGAACGTGCGCAGCACGATCACGTTCGGGTGCTGGTCCAGAAACGGCAAGATGCTGGCCGGCGAATCGGCGAAGTCCACGTACGCCTCGTCGACCACGACGATGCCGGTGGTTTGATCGGCCAGGCGCCGCAGTTCATCGACGGGGATCAACGTGGCCGAGGGATTGTTCGGGTTGGCGATCAAGATCAACTTGGCGGGATCAACGGCCAGCGCCGCCGGCAACAACCAGCGTCGTTCGTCCTCGCTGACGGCGAACGCCGTGGTGGTGATGGCCGCGCCCTGCAGGGTGGCCAGCGTGTCGTAAAGGCCATAGGTCGGCCACGGGCAGATCACCCGATCGCCGGGCGCCAGAAAGGCCCGATACAAGATGGTCAGGCAATCGTCCGAGCCGTTGCCGGCCAGCACCTGATCGGGCGACACGTCGTAACGCGCGGCCGCGGCCTCGCGCAGGTGGCGGCTGACTGGATCGGGGTAAAGGCGCAGCGAATTGTCGGCGATGCGGCCCAGGGTCTCCATCACCCGCGGCGACGGCGGGTACGCGCACTCGTTGGTGTTGAGCTTGATGGCGCCAGGCTGCTGCTCGCCGGGCGTGTACCCGGGCATGGCGCGGATCTCGCGGCGGATCAGCGACAGCGCGTGATCGGCGAGGCGGGCGCGGCGGTCGGCGTTTGCGGTCATGAAACTCAGCCCGATAGGCTATCCTGAAGTTTGACTATGGCGCGGATTTTAATCGTCGACGACAACGAGACCATGCGCGAAGGTCTGGCCGCCACCGTGCGCCGCATGGGCCACGAAGCGACCGTGGCCGCCTCGGGCGCCGATGGATTGGCCCAGTTTCGCCGCCGCGGCGCCGATTTCGTCATCACCGACCTGAAGATGGAAGGCACCGGCGGCATCGAGGTGGTCAAGGGCGTGCGCGAGCAGGACCCGACCTGCCCGGTGATGGTGGTGACCGCCTTCGGCACGGTGGAGACCGCGGTCGAGGTGATGCGTCTGGGCGCTTTTGATTTTCTGCAGAAGCCGTTCGCCCCCGAGGTGGTGCGCCTCAAGGTCGAACGCGCCCTGGAGCTGGGCAAGGAACGCCACGCCCGCGAGCGGGCGGAGGCCGAATCGGCGGCCTTGCGCGCCGACGCCGCCGCGCCTTACGGTTTCGCCGAGATCGTCGGCGAGACACCCGCCATCCGCGCGGTCTTCCAGGTGATCGAGAAGGTCGGTCCGACGGACGCCTCGGTCTACATCCACGGCGAATCGGGCACCGGCAAGGAGCTGGTGGCGCGCGCCATTCACAACCGGTCGCGCCGCGCCGAGGGGCCGTTCGTCAAGGTGAACTGCGGCGCGCTGACCGAGACGCTGCTGGAGTCGGAGCTGTTCGGTCACGAGAAGGGCTCCTTCACCGGCGCCATCAAGCGCAAGCTGGGCCGGTTCGAGCTGGCCGACAAGGGCACCCTGTTTCTCGACGAGATCGGCGACGTCACCCCCGGCCTGCAGTTAAAGCTGCTGCGCGTGCTGCAAGAACGCGAGTTCGAACGGGTGGGCGGCGAAGAGACCATTCGCGTCGACGTGCGGGTCATCTCGGCCACCCACCGCGACATCAAGGCCGAGGTGGCGGCCGGGCGTTTTCGCGAAGATCTTTTCTATCGCCTGCACGTGGTGCCTTGCCCGGTGCCGCCGCTGCGCGAGCGCAAAGAAGACATCCCGCGGCTGGTGGCGCACTTCATCGACAAGCTGGGCAAGCGCACCAACCCCGGCGTGACGGGAATCGACGACGCCGCGCTGGCCCGCCTGTGTCTTTACAACTGGCCCGGCAACGTGCGGGAGCTTGAGAACGTCATCGAGCAGGCGCTGGTCTTCGCCGAGGGCAGCAAGATCAACGTCGCGTCCCTGCCCGGCCAGCTGCGCGGCGGCAGCGTCGAAGGCACACTGGCCGTGCCCAGCGGCGAGATGACGTTGCCGGAGATTCTGGAAGATCTCGAACGCCAGCTGATCCAGAAGGCGTACGACAAATCAGGCGGCGTGAAGACCGAGACCGCGCGCCTGCTGGGCATCAAGACCAGCGCGCTTTACTACAAGCTCGAAAAATACGGCATCGGCGTGATCGAGAGCCGCAGCGATCGGCACGCCGCCGGCGCGGCCGAGGCGGCGGACGCCTTGCTGGACGACGGACCGGCGACGGGCGGCAGCGGTGCGCGCGGCGGAGACGACGACGATCCGACGGTCTGAGCGCAGGCGCCGGTCACGGCCTGGCGCGCACGCCGCGGCGGTCGCGCTGCTGGTTGCCGTGGCCCTGGTCCCTGCTTGCGCCACTGGCCGCGGCGACGAATCGTCATCGTGGTCGCACGGCGTGCAGACCGGCAAAGCCAGCTACTACGCTCACGCACTGGCCGGCCACCGGACAGCGTCGGGCGAGCGTTACGATCCAAGCGCCTTCACCGCCGCTCACCCGCGGCTTCCGCTCGGCACCTGGATCCGCGTCACCCGACCGGGCGGCCCGTCAGTCGACGTGCGCATCAACGATCGCTGCGGCTGCGCCGGCCACATCGTCGATCTCTCCGAGGCCGCCGCCCGCCGCCTGGAAATGTTGCGCGCCGGGTCCGTGCCGGTGCGCCTGGAAGTGTTGCGCCGCTGAGCAAGAACCCGCCGGCGCGGCCGCGCCCTCAGGCTTTCTTGCCGGCCTTCACCTTCAGCGTCGGCCCCGCCATGGCCAACGACATCACGTCGCGATCGACGGCGCCGTCGATCTCCACGCGCGCCCCGTCGACGTCGATGCCGTTCAGCGCGCCTTCCAGCACGTAGGTGGTGCCGTCGTCGGCCACCAGCTGCCAGAAACCACCTTCAAGGTCGTTCTTCCGGATCGTGCCGCGAAACTTGGCCATGACCAAAGTATAGCCCACGCCCTAATAGTCGGGACCGTCGGCGCGGTAATGCAGGTCCAGGGTCAGCGGCAGCTCGAACGGCGTCGGTCCGTACAGGAACCGATAGCGGGCGTAGATGGCGCTGACTCGTTTGACGTACTCGCGGGTCTGGGCGAAGGCGATCAGCTCGACGAATTCATCGGTGGGGTGGCCGGCGTGTTGATCGCACCAGCGGGTCATGGCGCGCGGGCCGGCGTTGTAGGCGCCGGCGGCCAGCGGCACCTGCTGGCCGAACTTGCGAAACAGCGCGCCGATGTACACGGCGCCCAGCCGCACGTTGGTGGCCGGTTCGAAAAGCTGGTCGGGAAAAAACGGCTCGCCGGCGGCGGCGGCCACCCGCGTGCTGGTCGGTGGGATCATCTGCAAGAGCCCGCGCGCGTCGGCGTACGAGACGTCTTCGGGGGCGAAGCCCGATTCTTTGCGCATGATCGCGTACAAGAACAGATCCGGATTGCCGGCCCCGGGGCCGAATTTTTCCACCAGCTCGGCGAAGGCGCGCGGGTACGCCGCCTCCCAGACCGCGCGCGCCGACCCCTGCGGCAGCGCACCCAGCGCGTCGCTGCCGTGGGCTTCCGCCAGTTGATAGGCGCGGTGAAAATTGTGACCGCGGCGATAGGCGTCCAGCATGGTCGACAAGCCGGCGCCGCCGGGGAAGTGTTGCAAGACGTCTTTTTCGCGCCGCTCCGCCTCCCACCCTGATTCAACGTCCATTTTGGCGTCCAGAAGTTCGCGCGCGCGCCCGAGCTCTGCTACGGATGTGCCGGCGCGCGTGGCAACGGCCGCGGCGGGCGGCGACGGCAACTCGGGCGCCGCGGGTTCGCCGGCCGCTTTCAGGCGCGCGCGCGCCAAGAGGCCGTAAAAAGAAAACGGCCGCCGCGAAAGCTGGCGATACACGACCAGCGCCTCGTCGATGCGACCAGATTTTTCGGCGATGCGCGCCCGCCAGTAACTGACCCGCGCGGCGCGATCCTCGGGCGGCATATCCTTGCTGGGAATGCTGGCGTAGCGCGAGAGGCCAGCCAGGGCCGCCGCGTTGTCGCCCAACAAATAGTGCGCGAAAGCCAGGCACCAGGCGGCGTCGTCGGCGAAAGGGCTGCTGCCGAAATGATCCAGCGTGGCCTGCAGCGCCGGCAAGCTTTCGCGAAAACGGCCGCGGTTGTAGTCCAGCCAACCCGACAGATACTGCGCCTCGGCCGCAAAGCGCGAGCGGGGATAGGTGGTGATCACCTGGCGATAGCCGGCGATGGCCTCGTCGTCGCGATCCACGCGCGACAAGGCGCGCGCCCCGTGAAACGCCGCCTCCGCCGCCTTGTCACCGGTCAGCTTCGGCGCCACCGCCAGCAGCAGCTCGGCCGCCTTCGGATAATCGCGGCGCATGTGGAATTTGGTCTCGCCGATCTGAAAGTCGCGCTCGACGGCCAACGGCGGCGGCAGCTCGGCCGGCAGCAACGCCAGTTCATCCAGCGCTTCGTTCCAGTGGCGATCGCGGCTCAGCGTCTCGGCGCGTTTGAGGCGCTCCTGCGGCGGCACCGCCGGCGGCGACGACGTCACGGGCGGTGTGGTCGTGGTCGCCGCCGGCACAAGCGATCGGCGCAGCGCCTCGTCGGCCAGCGGGTGGGCAGGAAAATCGCGCGCCACCGCCGCCCACTGTCGGCGCGCCTCGGCGGAATTTTTGGTCGCCGTGATCTCGGCGATGCGAAACCGCGCCAGCGCCGGGTCCTGCCAGGTTCCCGCGTGCGCCACCAGCTTGGCATAGGCCGCCGCCGCGCGCGCGTGCTCGCCCTCCGCCCACCAACAGTCCGCCACGCGCCAGGGCGCCATCTGCGCCGGACGGCCGCCGCTGGCGCCGTGCACGGCGGATACTTTTTCAAAGCGCCCGCGCGCGCCGGAAAAGTCGCCTTCGTAAAACTGGCTCTCGCCCGCCAGGAACAGCGCCCAGTCATCGTTCTGCAAACCTTTGTTTGCAGCACCACTCAAGACCCGCGCCGCGCTTGCGTAAGCACCGGCACGATAGGCGGCAAACCCCGCCGCTAATTCTCCGACGGCATTGTGAGACGGCGCGGCCGTCTTGCTGCTGTTCGCGGCAACCACCATCAACAGAGCCAGGGCATGCATACGTGGTTTGGCAAATCATACCGCACCTTAAAACGGGTTGGCGCGGCCGTCGCACGCCACACAATCTAGTCGCCGATCTTGACCAGCTCGAGATCGATGACCACTGGGCCGAGCGGCGCGCTGAACGGCTGCGGCTCTTGCCCGGGCTGCGGCTCGCCGAACGCCAGTTTGCCGGGCAGCCACAGGCGCACGCGATCGCCCTCGACCAGGCGCACGATCATTTCTTGGACGCCGGGACAAAGGTCGCCAACCGGCGTGCGCATCACGTCGGACACGCGCAGCGAGGTGTAAAACAGTTTTCCCTTCGGCGTCCAGATCGACTGGCGGATCTGGATCCACGATTCGGACGTCGGGTGGGTGGTGCCGCTGCCGCGGTGAAGATATTGGTACCGCAAGTCTGACTTGGTTCTGCTGGCCGCCTTGGGCGGCGCGGCCACATCTGCCGGGACCGACGGCGGCGGGATGATTCGCAAAAGTTCGACGTCGAAGGTCATGTCCTCGTGCGGGGCGTTCACGTGGTGGGGACGGGCGGCATAAGCCAAGGCCAGCGGGATCCAGAAGCGGCGCTTTTCACCTGCGACCATCAGGCCGATGCCTTCGTTCAAGCCGGGGATGATCTCGTCGCGATCAAAGCGCACGCGCTCGCCATCGCCGGTGCCTTCGAAGAAAAGGCCGTTGCGGCGCCAGCCGCTGTAGGCCACCTCGACAAAGTCGGACTGGCCGGGGTGGTGCGTGCCGCCACCGGGCTGCAAGACTTTCGTGCGCAGGCCGCTCGGTGTGGCGCTGGCGTCGGCCGGTGGGCCGGCCACGTCGGGCGGCGCGGGTCGACGGCGATCGATCCCTGCGTCGGCGGGCGCGGCGGGAACAATCGCCGAGGCGACAGGCGTGGCGGCCAGCGCCGCGCGCTCAACCGCGGCCGGTGCCGGCGCGCGGCGCTGGCAGGCCGACGCGCCCAGCGCGACGGAGACCAACCACCGGCGCGCGCAGGCGGCGCTAGTGCCCTTCATAGACAACGCGCCAGATGCAATTGCCCGCGTCATCGGTCACCAGCAGCGCGCCGTCGGCCGCCACCGTCACCCCCACCGGACGGCCCCACACGTCGCCGCCGCGGGTGACAAAGCCGGTGAGAAAATCCTCGTACTCGCCGCTGGCGGCGTTGGTTTGGTGCAGGGGCACGCGCACCACCACGTAACCCGTGCGCACCGATCGATTCCACGAGCCGTGATTGGCGGCGAAGATGTCGCCGCGGTACGCCTCGGGGAATTGCTTGCCTTCATAGAACGTCATCTGCAACGAAGCAGCGTGCGGCTGCAGCAGCACGTCGGGGACGATCACCGTCGCTTGCAACTCGGGGTGTTTGCCCTTCAGCGCGGGATCGGGGTGAGCGCCGAGGTAAAACCAGGGCCAGCCATAAAAGCCGCCTTCTTTGAGGTGGGTGATGTAATCGGGGACCAGGTTGTCGCCCAGCTCGTCGCGTTCGTTCACCGACGCCCACAGCTCGCCGCTGCGCGGGTGCACGGCGATGCCGACCGCGTTGCGGATCCCGGAGGCGTACATCCGCCGGCCGGTTCCGTCGGGGTTGAAAGCCAGGATGTCGGCGCGATCTTTTTCGCCCGCGTTACCGTCGGTGTCGTCGTTGTTCGACCGCGAACCGACCGACGCGAACAGCGTCTTGCCGTCCAAAGAAAAGGCCAGGTCCCGCGTCCAGTGCCCGCCGCCGCGCAGAAGACCGCCGCCCGGCAGCGGCGCCACCGCCAGCGCCGGGCTGCGCGCCCGCAGATCGCCGCTGCGGTAAGCGAAGCGCACCACGCCGTCGGTGTTGCCGACGTAAAGCCATTGCGGCTCGCCGGTGGGTGGATAGAACGCCAGGCCGAACGGCTTGCGCAGGCCGGTGGCGAAGGTCTCGGTGTGCGCCGCCCGGCCGTCGCTCTTGACGCCGCGAAAAACTTCCAGCGTGCCGCTCTTGCTGTCGGCGACGAAGATGTCGCCGTTGGGCGCGGTGCGGATCAAGCGCGGGTTGGCCAGACCGCGGGCGAAAAGCTGCACCCGAAAGCCGGCCGGCGCTTGCGGCCAGGCGTCTTTCGGTCGCGAGATGATGCGCGGGCTGTTGTCCGCCGACGCCGTGGCGTTGGGCGCCGGCAGATCGGCCACGCGCACGTGGTGGACCGTGCCGGGCGCTTCGCCCCGAAAGTCGACGAAGGGCTCCGCAGCCCATGCGACCAGCGCGCCCAGCAACATTCCACTTCCCAGCACTGCGGCCAGCACCGACGGTCGAATCTGTTTCCGCACGACGGCCTAGTTTAGCGACGCCCGCGAACACAGCAACCACCGACGGTGGCCGTTTTTGTGAAGGTCTAGTCGATAATCGGTGCCCCGTTCGGAATCGCGGCGCTGGCCGCCTTGGAGGAGGTCGAAAAAGGCGGCGGCGCGGTCGGTGACGTCAAGGCGTCCCCGGTGCTTTTCGCCGCCCCCTCGGGCGGCACGATGGTCACCGTTCCCGGGCGGACGATCTGCGAAGCGCCGGTTGGTTCGTTGATCACCACTGACCACGACGACGTTGACGAGGCAATCCCCGGCGGCCGATAGGTCAAGATCACCACGCCCTGGGCAGTTTGCCTGACGATGGTACAGGCGGTGTCTTCGTCCAGGTGGCAGCGGTAAAGGGCGTCGGTGGCATCGCCGCGTGCCTCCGCCGAGCGCCGCGCCAACCCGAAGACCATCAGCAGCGCGAACAACAACAGGCCAAGCGTGACCGCCGGGCGATTTCTCATCGACAAAACGACCGCAGATTGATTGAAAGCCACGCGCGCTCCTGAGGTTGACGGTCGGTTATCGACGACCACCAGTGCCTAGTTGCGCGCGTGGCCCCAAAAAATTAAGAAAGAAAAACGTTCAGCGCCTGCGGATGCTCAGCTCGACGGTACCCGGCGTCTTGCCCTGGCGCCGTGGCCGCCGACGAAAAGCCCACCAGGCGTGCCCGCAGGCAAGCCTCGGTGGCGCGGGCGGCCTGGCGGCGATCGCTGTGCGCTTCGATGGTGCGCGTTCCGATGGTCATGCGCTCGGCTGCATTCCCGCCCGCGTCGATGCCGCAAAGACGTACACCGCTTCGACGGCGCGCGGCCGGTGAAAAAGATCTGCCCTGGGCCGCCTGCCCTGTCGCCACGCCGCCAGCGCATGTCACCGTCCTGCTACGCGGGCGACGCCACGAATGTGTAAAGTGAGCTCACCATGACCAACGCCCCCACCTGGCCCTCCGAGCGCATCCTTCTTGGACCTGGGCCGAGCGGCGTGCCGGCGCGCGTGCTGGCGGCGCTGGCCAGCCCGACGCTGGGTCACCTTGATCCCGAGTACCTGGCCATCATGGACGAGACGCGCGCGCTGTTGCAGCAGGTGTTCGCCACGCAGAATCGCCTGACACTGGCGGTGTCAGGCACCGGCAGCGCCGGCATGGAAGCCTGCGTGGCCAACCTGATCGAGCCCGACGACGAAGCGATCATCTGCGTGGCCGGCGCGTTCGGCGCGCGCATGGCCGACATGGCGGAACGCCACGGCGCCGTCGTGCGCCTGCTGAACACTGCCTGGGGTTCCACCGTCGATCCCGCGGCGGTCGAGGCCATGTTGAAAGCGCACCCGCGCAGCAAGGTGGTGGGGATCGTCCACGCCGAAACGTCGACCGGGGCGCACCAGCCGCTGGAAGAAATCTCGCGCCTGGTGCACGAAGCGGGCGCGTTGCTGATCGTTGACGCCGTCACCTCGCTGGGCGGTCACGAGCTGCGCGTCGACGACTGGCGCATCGACGCCTGCTACAGCGGCACGCAAAAATGCTTGTCGTGTCCACCGGGCCTGGCGCCGGTGACGTTCAGCGCCGCCGCGCTGGAGGCGATGGATCGCCGCCAGACCAAGGTGCGCAGCTGGTACCTGGACATGTCGCTGATTCGCCATTACTGGAGCGCCGATCGCGCTTACCACCACACCGCGCCCGTCAACATGACGTATGCCCTGCGCGAAGCGCTCCGCTGCGTGCTGGAAGAAGGCCTCCCGGTGCGCATCGCCCGCCATCGCCAGAACCACCTGGCGTTGCGCGCCGGCCTGGAGGCGATGGGCCTGCACTTTGTTCCTGAACGGAGCCTGGCCACTCTGAACGCCGTGCACATTCCCGCTGGCATCGACGACGGGCACGTGCGCGGCCGCTTGCTGGGCGATTTCGGAATCGAGATCGGCGGCGGCCTCGGTCCATTCAAGGGAAAGGCCTGGCGCATTGGCCTGATGGGCGCGTCCAGCTCGCGCCGCAATGTGACGCTGCTGCTGGCGGCGCTGGAGACGATCCTCTCGGCGGACGGCCTGGCGCTGGTTCGCGGCGCCGCTTTGGAAGCGGCGGCGCAGGTTTACCAGGCGACCTGACTCGGCGCGGGCGCCGGGCGGACTGAAATTGGTCCGGCTTCCGACAACTCTTGTTGACAGGTCCGCCAAGGCCCAATTATTCTAGCGATTTACTTCGGTGTTCCGCGCGGCCGGCGCCTTCAGAATTCCTAAGTTTCGTCACGAATTTTTGATCGGCGAGCCGGGCGAAAAAATACCGATCAGCGTGTGGTCCGACACGACGGTCGGCCTCCGACCGTGAATCTGCCGGGTGGCGTCTAAGGGGGTGCGGGCGCACCAGGGAATTGAGTTCGTCGAGGGGTCTGGGAGACGGCGTTGTTGCGGTTGCTGTCCATCGCTCTGAAGTAAGGAGATTCCCATGACACGTTGGTTTGGTGCCGGGACCTTGGCCCTTTGCGCGCTGGTCGGGCTCGGCTGCGGCAGCGGCACCGTCGGCGGAGCCGTCACCGGCACCGGTGGCAGCAACGCCACCGGCAGCGGCGGCAGCCAGGTGAGCGGTGGCTCCGGAGGCAGCGGCAACGGCGGCGCGACCGGCACCGGCAGCGGCGGCTCCGTCGCCCCGACCGACGATGGCGGCATCACCGACACAGGCGTGGCGGAAACCGCCCGGCCACCCGCGGGCGACGGCGGTTACACCTCCAGCGCGGGCGATCCGGGCACCGACGGCGACGGCATGCGCACGATAAACCCTCCATACAAGACCGCACCCGAGTTCAAACGCGGCGCCGGCGTCCCTGCCGGCAAGAACTTCAGCTTCACGATGGGGCCCGGAACGATCTTCCCGAAGTTCACAGACAAAACGTCGCGCAAGATCGCGGTGTACGTGCCGTCGCAATACAAAAAGGGAACGCCGGCGGCCGTGATGGTGTTTCAAGACGGCACCGACTTTTACAGTTTCGACAGCCTCATCCCGCCCGTGCTGGACAACCTGATCAGCAAAGGCAGTATACCGCCTCTCGTCGCGGTGTTCGTTGGCAACGGCGGCGGCGACGCCGTCGGCAGCGAACGCGGACTGGAGTACGACACCGTGTCCGGTCTTTACGCCCAGTTCATCGACACGGAGGTTCTTCCTAAAGTGGAGATGGAAACCGCCATGCAGATGCCCGATCAGGCGGTGACGTTCACGCATGATCCAGAAGGCCGCGGCACCATGGGCGGCAGCTCGGGCGGCGCGGCGTCGTTCTCGATGGCGTGGTGGCACCCGGATCTGTTCCGGCGCGTGATCACCTTCTCCGGCACGTACGTCGATCAGGTTCCGTCCAGCTCGCCGTTCCCGCACGGCTGCTGGAGCTATCACGACTATGACCCGTACGTGGCGGCCGGCCCCAACGGCCAGATCGTCGCCCACTGCGAGAGCGCCACCGACTTTGCCAAGGGCAGCAGCAACCCAGGCACCTGCGACAAGCCGCTGACCGAGGTGACGTGCACCGCGGCCGCCGGCTGCCAGTGGAACACCGTCAACAACAAACCGATCCGCATCTGGCACGAGTCGGGGTCGCAGGATCTGCAAGCGGGCGATGGCCCCAGCAGCCACCGCGATTTTGATCTGGCCAATCAGCGCATGGCCGCCTCGTTCCAGAAGCGCGGCTATCACTATCACTACGACCACGCCATCGGGGCCGGACATGTCGACTTCGGCGTCTGGCAGCAGACGCTGCCCGAAGGCCTGACCTGGCTGTGGCGCGACTATAAACCCTCGATGTGACCGCTAGAGTCGGCACTCGGCAAGACTTGATCTGTACGTCGTCACTTGTCAGGATTCAGATTGTCGCCAACTGGTCGAGAGGTAGACCAGGCGACTTGATGAGTCCGTTGCTGCATGGAAGGCTTTCCGCGGCGAAATACCACCAGCTATACAACGTGGCGTTCTGGTCACAAAAGTGGGCAGAACCAATACAGGCTCGCCACCTAGTGCGGCTATTATAGCTATCACATCTCAATATTCGAAAATTACTAATTTGACTGAAGATGGGCCGGCTCATCAATAGCGACAGTCCCATCTTCGGATTCTGCACCCTTGTATATTGGATCAGAGATTCTTTCAAAAAATCCCTGATAATCGTATCTCGACAATCAACGTAACAATACAAATCATCATCAACACTACACCCGTGATCGAAAAAGGCTTTCTGTTCACGGCAATCGCACCTCCGAAAGCAACTAGCGCGACGATCGCTTCAATCCTCATAACTGTTTTAGACACGTGAGGATTCAAACTCGTCATTGCAAACACTACGACTGTGACCAACAGGATTGTGCCAGGTATAACCATCCGTTTGTTCACGTGTTCCTCCCTACGGAATTACCCGAGAGCAACTTGAACCATCACACGAGTATGTGGACTCGTCAACCGTACCACATACGCAGGCGGGGTCGCTGCAATAGATCAAGCCAGAAGATAGCAGCTCAGACTGGAATCGTTGCTGATTCGCATTTTGCTGGGCGTCCTCGGCAGTGTCGGCCGTCGCGTACGCCAGGGCTGTATAAGCTCCCGCATAGCAAAGAGCCGCGGCGGTACCCGCGGAGACGTAGCTACATGCAGCAACTCCAATCACCGCAGCCGCGAATTCGAGGCCGTGCAATATCTTCTTGTGAGTTGACAAATTTGCGATGTCTTTGCCAGCCTGTTCGACTCCATGCCAAAGATCGCTGCCCCACCAGATAGAAATAATCTGGCTAACTATCATTGTTGAAATAGGCTGTGGTCCCGAGCCGCAGACCGATTGCCCCCAGTCACCGAGAATCTTGCAAGCCGGTGACTCAGTTTTTAATTCGCCCCCTGCGAGCTGCTGCACAAAGGTAACCTGGCCGTGCTGAACAGAAACACGAACATCGTGATATGCTTCAGTTATATTTCCGTTTTCATCCTGGCCATATTGAATAATTGAATACTCTGTTGTTGTCTTCCCATGAGCACCATAGCCAACGATCATTGAATACACACTTCCACTGGTACGGCCTCCGGCCGGCGTCCAATTGTCCCACTCGTAGACATCCCATCCGGAATCCTGATAGTGGTGGACGTAGTAAGAGAAGCTGTTGTTAGGGTCATCCAACCCCGCTATCTCGACTGCTGATCCGTCAGAATTCGACATTACGGTCACATCCGTTCCGTTTGCTTCAGGGGTTAGCGGCGTGCGGATAACTGTCGCTGCTGTCATTGGCAGATGATAAGTGATGGACGAGATTCCACTAGAATCAGCCATCGATTGCGCCGCGGAGTCCGCCTGCGCCGCTGTTCTGCAGACTTGAGCTCTGGCGTTCGTCGTAAACAGAGCGATGAACATAAACGTCCCTGCGAGTGTTTTTATCATTGTCAGCTTTCCTTCCAGCCCAAATGGCTGCCTTATAGCTAGCGAGTGTGCATCGCTGCGTCAACGTCGACCGTGTCGATCTCGTGACTCACCTCACATACAAAATTTACAATTGGCCCGTGGCTACTGAATTACCCCGACCAACTACAAGTCGAGAATTCATATTTGACACCCCGACCGAAGACCAGTGATCAGTTGGAAAGGTTTCCCGCGGCCCGGATCGGTGGGCGTCGTCGTGGAACCGATGCCTCCGCCGCCCGCGCCGGTGTTGCCACCACCGCCTCCACCGGGATGTTCAGCGGTCACACCCCCGGGAGACCCGATCTCCCCCGAGCAGCCCCACAGGCAGGCGCACGCCAGAATCAGACGCCGAACATTGCTGAAGGTCTTTGGCGACATGGGTCAGATTCCCCTTTGGTCACCTCACGGTCCGCGCCCGCCCGGAACCCGCCCCACTCGGTCTAACCAGCGACAGCAAGACGACAGCAAGCCGAAGGCCAACGATGACACCGCACCGTCCATTGTCTATCGGGCGATCGACTGTTAACTATTGGGTGGCTCGGCTTCCATCACCACGGTGCTTTATGTATCGCTGCCTACGCCTTCCTCTCAGCCGAGCGAGCTCGGCTTTCCCCCCCTCAGCCTCTATCCTTCCTCCGACCCGCTCCCATACCCGAAGGTTTCCGCCCACGGGGAAGTCCCAGTGCGGCCTGAGCGCCACAATCCAGCGTCCATTGCGACTATCCGATCACTCATCGCACGTGCGCTCGCGCGACTGCTCCCGTGCTGTCCCTGCTGTGGCCGTTTATGATACAGTAGTACTATAGAACACACCTGTACCGAACCGTTGACACAGACGGCGCGGGCTCAGCGCCAGGCGAACCGAACCAGGCCGGCCACCAGCAGCGCGGCCCCAACCGTCAACGCGCCCCAGGCGATGCGATCGCGCGAGCGCGCACTGTTGGCGTTCTCCTCGACGGCGGCGTAAGTGGTGGCTTGCCGTCCACTGTCGCGGGCCGAGCGTGCCGCCAGATAAAACCCGCCGCTCACGGCCAACGCAACAGCGCCTCCGCCGAAAAGAACGCGACTTAGCCGATCAAGCCGCGGCGACAACGGCGTCGGCTGGGGCGCAGGCGCGCGCGACAAGCCAGCGTCGGCGGAACGCAACGGCGGCACGGCGGAAAGCCCCACGGCGTCTGGGCGCGCCGCCCGCGTTGCAGTGATCGGCGGCGCCGCTTCGGCGGGCGCCGTCAACGGGCTGGCGCTGGCCGCGGCCGACGACGGCGGCGAAGACCGCGCAGCGGCCGCAGCGTCGGCGCGACAACGAACCAAGTTGGCGCGGGCGCGTTCGGCCTCACGGTGCGGAGGATCGGCGTCCAGGAATTTCTGGTACAGACCGATCGCCGCCGCACATTGCCCGCCCAGGCGCAGCGCCTGCGCCCACACGTACAGCACGTCGCGATGCGCTTCCAGCGCGTAGGTGGCTTCAAATTCAGCAGCGGCGGCGACAAACTGTTTTGCCTCGTAAAGCCGCAGGCCGCGATCCAGATGCGCCTTGGCCTCGCCGCGCACGGGCAGGCCGGTCTCGGCACGCGCCGGCGCGAAATGAACCATCATCAACAGCGCCAGCAAAGCGGCGCCGGCTTTAGCGCGGGAACGGTGCATCGAGATCGATCGGGCGGCCGGCCGCGCGGGCACTGGCGGCGGCCTTGGTGCGCGCGCGGCGTTTGTGGGCGGCGGCCGGCGCGCGCGTGGCTGCGGACGGCGGTGAAGGGACAGCGGCCGCCAGCTGGTGTGGCACGCCTGCGGGCGCCAGGGCGGTCGGCACCGCCGCTTCGACCGGCGCCGGCGGAGTGGGCGCGGCTGCCGTCATGGTCGTCGACGGCAGCACGGCCGCGGCGCCCCGATCACGATCAACCACCGGCGCCACCCGACTGCGCGATCCCAGCCAGTAGCCGCCGCCAGCCAGCACGGCCAGCGACAACACCGCCGCGGCCACGGTCGAGCGGCGCATTCCGCGAACTGGCACCGCCGTCGACTCTCCCGTCGGCTCGCCAGCGTCGCCATCACCGTCCAGACCCTGGTGCAAAAATCGTTCGGACACCTCGTCGATGCGGCGCGGCCGTTTGCCCTCGAAGAGCGTGTGCATGTACCGGGCAAGTTCCACCGACGACACCGCCAGGCCATGCTGCTGGGCGAACGCCTCGAGATCGATCTGCAGTTCCTGTGCGGTGCCGTAACGCTGGTCGCGGGCGCGGTGCAGCGCGCGTCCGACGATGGCCGCCAACGCCGGTGGATAGTCGGGACGGTGGACGGTGGGCGGCGCGGCGTCCTCGTCGACGATCTGGCGGATGATGGCGTATTCGGTGTCGCCCTGAAACGGGCGCACGCCGGTGGTCAGCTCGTAAAGCAAGACGCCCAGCGCGAAGACGTCGGTGCGGCGATCGACCGCTTCGCCGCGACACTGCTCCGGCGACATGCACGACACCTTGCCCTTGGTGGTGCCGGTCTGCGTGTGCGCGCCCTGGGCCGCCGCCTTGGCGATGCCGAAGTCGACGATCTTCACCCCGCCGTCAAAGCTGACCAGCACGTTCGACGGTGAAATGTCGCGGTGAACGATCCCCACCGGCTGGCCGTCGCCGTCGGTCTTTTCGTGCGCGTGGTGCAGGCCGGACGCCACGCCCAGCGCGATGGTCACCGCCTGTTCCAGGGGCACACCGCCTTTTGGCCCCGCCGCCTGCAGGATCTCGCGCACGTCGGCGCCCTGCACGTATTCCATGGTGAAAAAGTGCAGGCCGCGCTCGCAGCCGATGTCGAAGACCTGGACGATGTTCGGGTGGTGCAGCGTCGCCGCCAGCCGCGCTTCGTCGACGAACATGCGCACGAAATCGGCGTCCGCGGCGCGCTGGGGCAGGATGCACTTGCACACCACCAGTTTTTCGAAGCCTTCGATGCCCACCGCGCGGGCAAGGAAGATCTCCGCCATCCCGCCCACGGCCAGGCGTTCGATTAGCTGGTACTTACCCAGCCGCGTGGCAGGGCGCGACCGCGTTCCCACCAACGAAAGTCTAGAGGGCGCGAAAGATCAGTCAATGGCGTTGGCGTCTCGTCTCGACGCGGCGATGGACCGCCGCTCGATCAATCCACTTCGCAGATATAGCCGTACGGCCCGCGCAACGAACCGTCACAGATACGGTCGTGCCAGCGTCGATCGCTGCCCAGGGCCAGACAGGTCGGCCGGAAGGTGTCGTCGGGCTCACCGTCAGCGAAAGTCTGAAACACGAACGGCTCGCCGGTCACCCAGGTCCAGCTGTCGCCGGGCGCCGTGCCCGTGCGTTGCCCACCCAGCCAGAACGTGCCGAAAAACTGCGCGCTGACAAAATCCTGTTCTTCGCGATCGCCGATGCTCACCAGGTGCGCGCCCAGCTGCGTGCAGGCCTGGACCGCAGCGGCCCACGAAGGTTGCTCGAAGAACGCCTTGTACGCGTGATTGTGCTTGGGATCGATGATCCATCCGGGATTTTCGCAGAGAAACCCCGCCTGCGTCGTGCAGGCGGCGGCCGCCCACGCTCCCGTGGCGCCGGTGTTGGTGGCGCACTGGCCGGCTGGCAACGCCGACACAAAGTCGGCCATGGGCATCACCACCGGCTCGCCGGTCAGCCAGGTGTACGCGGTTCCGGTCTGGTCACGCAGGCCGATCCAGTGCGGCCCCGGAATCATGGTCAGCAACGCCGGACGGACGGTGGTTTGCTCGACTTCCGAGTTGTACGTCACCAGGTAGCCGTCAAGTTCGGTACATGCCTGCTGAGCCCCATTCCACGTTTGCGGCGCATCGACGCGCAGGTAACAATGGCCGTTGTCGGGCCAGGAAAAGTGGCCGTCGCCGCCAGAGCAGCGCAGGCAGTTGTGGTTGCACTGATCGCCGTCAGTCAGGTTGCCGTCGTCGCACTCCTCGACGGCCTTGCGGACGAAGCCGTCGCCGCAGACGTTGAAGCGGCAGGTGGGCAAGCAATCGTCGTCGGTGGCGCTGTTGCCGTCGTCGCACTCTTCTCCGTCTTCGACCACGCCGTTGCCGCACGCGGTGCACTTATTGGCGACCGCGCCGGCGAAGGCACCGTACCGGCGACCGGATGGACACTGGTTGTCGGCGAAGCTGCAATGGCCGCTGGCCTCGCAGACACCGGCGCGCGCGCCCGCCGTGCATTCGTCCGCGCTGTGGCAGACGAACAGGTACGTCTGATCCAGGCAGCCGCCGGCGGCCGCGCCGACGGCCATCGCCGCAATCAGAATCCGGACCACGCGTGATGACCGGGGCACGGTGCTTTCTCGACGAAAGTCTAGCGTTCCATGCCGTGCTTTTTGATCAGCTCGTGCAGATAGACGCGAGAGATCCCCGCCCAGCGCGCTGCCTGCGAGACGTTGTGGTTCGACTTGCCCAGCAGATCGCGCAGGTACTCGCGCTCCCAGGCGTCGACCAGACGTTCGCGCGTCTCTTTGAAGGGCAGCGAGCTGTCGGCCGACGTGGCGCGCCCCTCGCGGTTCCCGCCGTCCAGTCCCAGAAGGTGCGTGTCGATCCACTCGGCGCCTTCGGACAGAGACAGGGCGTGTTCAAGCACGTTGCGCAGCTCGCGCGCGTTGCCCGGCCAGTCGTGCGCGCACAGCGCCTTCATCGCCGGCGCCGGGATGCCGATCGGCGGTCGGTGCGCCGTCTCGGCCGCCAGCTTGAGAAAATGTACGGCCAGAAGCGGGATGTCCTGGCGGCGTTCGCGTAGTGGCGGCAGCTCGACGCGCGCCACCGCCAACCGATGGTAAAGGTCGCGACGGAAGCGGCCGGCGCGCACCTCGGCCAGCAGATCGCGGTTGGTGGCAGCGATGACCCGCACGTCGACGGCCCGGTACGCGCTGCTGCCGACGGCCTTGATTTGCCGACGTTCCAGCACGCGCAACAGTCGCGGCTGCGCTTCCGCGTCCAGCTCGCCGATCTCGTCCAGGAAGAGCGTGCCACCGTGGGCCTGGACGAACGCTCCCTCGCGATCGCGCTCGGCGCCGGTGAACGAGCCGCGCAGGTGCCCGAAAAGCTCGCTTTCCAGCAGCGTGCGCGGCACGCCGGCCAGATCGCAGATGATGAACGGGCCCGCGCTGCGCGCCGACGCGCGATGCACGGCCTCGGCCGCCAGGTCCTTGCCGGTGCCGGTCTCGCCTTGCAGCAGCACCGGCGAATCGGCCTTGGCCACTCGTTCCAGCAGGGTGAACACCCGTCGCATGGCCGGGCTGTCACCCATCAAACCGCCGAAGTGATCGTTCGGCGATCCGGGCAGGTGCGCCGCCGCTTCGTCGGTCAGCGACACCTTCAACTCGGTTTCGCCCAGCCGCACCTGCGCGCCGACGCCGACCACCAGCGTGTCAAAGCGCGCCCCCTCGAAAAAGCAGCCGTTGCGCGAGCCGAGATCGCGCAGCCGCACCTGTTCGGTCGAGACCTCGACCTCGAGGTGGTGACGCGAGATCTGCGGATCGGAGAGCACCAGCGCGCAATCGGGCGCCTTGCCGATGATGTGTCGGCCAGCAACCAAATGCAGAGCGCGCCCGCGATCGGGGCCGGAGATCACCTGCAAGGATAGGTCGGTGGGCAAGGCTCGCCCGACCGTGGCGCGCGCAGGAACCGTCTCAAGGTCGGGCGGGGCGTCGGACCGCCGTGGGGAGCTGGACCTCACAGCGGTCATCATATCATCCGGCGTCAATCGATAGGGCCCTGCTGTCGGGGTGGTGCGATAGGCTATCTGCGGAATGTAGCAGCGGCGCGCAACTTGGCCTGTCGATGGCCGACAAACCACCGTGGCCATCCGCAGACAGGCGTTGACGCTGGCAGCAACGGTCGCGGTGACTGCGCTGGGTGGCGCGGCGAACCGTTCGGCGCACGCCGCCGTCAAGGCGGTGGACGGCGTGGTCAATCTCAACACCGCGCCGCCCGCCACGCTGGGGCTCTTGCCCGGGGTGGGCCCGGCCAAGGTGCAAAGCATCCTGGACTATCGCCGCAAGCATCCCTTCCGTACGGCAGACGAGCTGGTGCGCATCAAAGGCATTGGCCACAAGATGGTCAGGCGTCTGCGTCCGCACCTGGCGGTCAGCGGGCCCACCACGGCCGAGGCCGCGCACGGAAGCGCGGTCGAGCCGCCACCCCTACCGCCGCCACGCCCGCCCGAGCGACGGCCGCTGGTGTGCCCGCCGGTCATCGCCGCGCGCCCGATGGCAAGACCGGCGCGAACGCCGTCGCGAACGCTGCCTACCGGCGCCAACCATTGCCTGGGCCGGCCGTAGGCCGCAGCGAGATCAGTTGCCGTGCGTGCGGGTGTCGCTCGACGCTGGCGCGCTGGCGGCCGCGCCGGCGTCCGACGCTGCAGTCCCATCGAGGGCGACGCCATCGGCGGATGCGGCGCCGTCCGACAGCCCGCCTCCGTCGGGAACGACGGCCGCATTCGACGCCGGCGAAAGCGGCACGAAGCGCAGAGCGCTGGGATCCGATCCCGACGATTTTTGCAGCGCAACGTCGAACGCCAGCGAGCGGGCCCGATCGTAACGCACCACCTGGTGCACGCGGCGGTAGCCGGCGCGCGAAACCTCCAGCACGTGGTCAAAGCGATCGCGCGCCACCGACGTCGCGACGGGCGTGGGCGTGCCCAGCTTCGCGCCGTCCAGCAAGACGTCGGCGCCGGGCGGATCGCTGGCCACCGTCAGCGCGGCCGGCTGCC
Organism: Polyangia bacterium; assembly: GCA_036268875.1. Lineage (GTDB taxonomy): Bacteria > Myxococcota_A > Polyangia > Fen-1088 > Fen-1088 > DATKEU01. Next base: position 37,963 of record DATATI010000026.1, read on the forward strand.
ACCAGGTGACCAGCACATCCAGCGGCACCAGCACGAAATGCACCGCCACCGCTGCCAGCGCTAGCAAGGCCATCGTTCCCAGCAGCACGGGCGGCCAAAGGCCGACCGGCCGTGGCCGCAGGTCGGCGGCCGACAGCGGATCGCCGATCTCGGGCTCGGGCCGAAGCATGGCCGGCATGGTCGCCGCCACCGCCAGAGCTTCGGGGGACATCGACCCTGAAGGCGGGCGCGGCGCCGGGCGCAGCGACGCCAGCGGCGTCTGTGGACCGGACGGCGAGCGCGACGGCGGCGAGCTCAGCGCCAGATGCGGCGGCGACGGCGGCCACGACGAAACACCGGCGACCGGCGGCGGCGTGGCGGGCGGCGTCGTCGGCGCTGGCGCCGGCGGCGATGGCCAGCCCACCGGCGTGATCTCGCGTCGTCGCGCCGTCATCTGGACTGGCTGCGGAACGCCCGGAATGGTCGATTGTCCCCCCGGGCCGGCATACGAGATCGGCGGCATCACCGGCGCGGAGCGTTTGTTCGCCGAGGGCCCGTTGAACGGCGGCGGCCCCGACAGCGTCGTCGCCGGCAGCCGTGGCCGCGGGGCCGACGTCGCCGGGGGTGGCGCCGGGTGCGCCGGCCCAGGCAAGGACAGCGTCGACGTCACCGACGGTTCCGCCGGCGCCGCCGGCTGCCCGATCACCGGCGTGCGGTAGGCTGCCGGATCGCGCCGGTTGGGCGCCGGCACCACGAACCCACGCGGCGATTGTGGCAACGCGGGAGCTGACGCCGCCGGCGTCACCACGCCACTGCGCTTGGCCGCTTCTTCCAGGGCCTGCACCTCGGGACCCAGGCGAATGACCTTCGACCGCTCCATCAGGCTGCGCAGCTTGCGGGGCGGATTGATGATGCTCAGCAAGGCCTGAAGATCGCTGGCCCCCACCGGCATGTTCATCTTTGACAGCAGGGCGCGGATCTCGGAGCCGAAGGCCGCGGCGGTGGGAAACCGGCCGCTTGGCTCGGGAGCCAATGCCCGCGCCAGCAGACGTTCGAACCCGTCGGGCAGGTCAGGGCGGACGGCGCGCGCCGACGGGATCATGCCGGCGGCCACGTCGTTCCAGGTCTTCACCTCGTTGGTGATCTCGCGCAGCCGTTTGCCGGTGAGCATCTCGAACAGCACGGCCCCCAGCGAAAAAATATCCGTGCGCCGATCCAGCGCCGCCTGGCGCGCCTGCTCCGGCGACATGTAGCCGAGGTTGCCTTTCAGCGAACCGACCACCGAACGATCGTGTACACGCTTGGCCAGACCGAAATCCGACAGCTTGACCTCGCCGGCCTTCGAGATGAGGACGTTGGACGGGCTGACGTCGCGGTGGACCAGGCCCAGCGGCCGTCCGTTGCTGCCTCGCTGTTCGTGGGCGAAATGCAGCCCCTGCGCCAGTTCGGAGGCGATGTGCAGCGACAGCGCTTCGGGGATGATCTCCCCTTCCGCTTCCAGTTGCTCCATGATCATGCGCAGGTCGTAGCCGTCGACGAACTCCAGGACGATGAAGTACTCGCCGCCTTCCGAGATCCCCAGGTCGTGGATCTGCACGATGTTGCGGTGGGACAGACCCGAGTGGATGCGCGCCTCGGTCAGCAGCATCTTCACGAACCGATCGTCTTCGCTGAGATCGGGGACGATGCGCTTGATGGCGACGAACTTTTCGAAGCCTTCGGCACCGACCACGCGTCCGCGATACACCTCCGCCATACCGCCGGTGGCGATCAGTTCCAGCAGCTCGTATTGCCCGAACTTCATGAAACCACACGGAGGCTAAACCACCCGGCTCCGTCGGTCCACGTCGGTTTTGGCCCATCGGCGCCGCGCCCGACGCGCCCAGCGTCGGTTATAGTCGCGCGCCATGGAACCGCGATTCGATCCGGCGCGGGCGCTGTGCCAGGCGGCGGTTGGTGACGGCGTGGTTCCGGGAATGGTGGTGCTGGCGGCATCGGGCGGTGCCGTCCGGCTGCAAGAAGCCTTCGGCCATCGGCAATTGACCCCGCGCCTGCTGCCGGCGTTGCCCGACACGGTGTACGACGTGGCTTCATTGACCAAAGCCGTCGCCACCAGCGTGGTGGCCATGCAACTGTGCGATCACGGGGCGGTGGCGCTGGACGAGCCGGTGCGCCGGCAAATCCCGGAATTTTTGCCGGGCGGCGCCCGCGACACCGTCACCGTGCGTTGGTTGCTGTGTCACGCTTCCGGGCTGCCCGCGCACCGACCGTTCTACGCCGAGGTCCCCGACGCGCCGTCGCAGCGCTGGGCCATCGCCTTGCGCGCCGCGCACGAACCGCTGGCCTACGCCCCTGGCACGCAGTCGGTCTATTCGGATCTCGGTTTCATCTTGCTGGGCTGGCTGGTCGAGCGCGCGGCCGGCTTGCGCCTCGACGTACAGGTCGATCGGGGCATCGTCCTTCCGCTGGGCCTGACCTCGACGACGTTCGTGAACCTGGCAGACAGCGAGGCGCGGGCGCGCCTGCTGGCCAACCGCACCGTCGCGGCCACGCAACAGTGCGCGCAACGAAACCGCGTCGTGCTGGGCGAGGTCGACGACCTGAACGCCTACGCCATGGGCGGCATCGCCGGTCACGCGGGGTTGTTCAGCACCGCCGGCGACCTCGGCGCCATCGCCGCCGCCCTGTGCGCCGCCTGGCGCGGGGACAGCGACGCGCGGCTGGTGAACCGGGACGTCATTCGCCAGTTCTGGTCGCCGGCCGGGATTCCCGGCTCGGTGTGGCGGCTCGGCTGGGATGGGCCGTCGCCGGGGACCTCGCAGGCCGGCACGCGCCTGCCCAAGGACGCGGTCGGGCACCTGGCCTTCACCGGGTGTTCGTTGTGGATTGATCCGGCGCGCGACCGCTGGATCATCCTGCTGTCGAACCGCGTTCACCCGCACGTGCCCGCCGACGATCGCTTCCGCAAATTTCGCCCCGCCTTGCACGACGCGCTAGTGGATGCGCTCGACGCGCTTGACGAAGGGTAATCGTCAGATCGACACGCTTCATCTCGCCACCGTGCCACAAGAGTGGTTGGCCGCCGCCGCCAACGACCGGCGGCCCGGGTCCCGTTAACTGGTTTTTTTACCATCGCGGCGACAGGCTATTCTCTGGTCCCTTTTCTGGGAGGCGCTCACCGAATGCCCGACTTTCAGTTTCAAGATCTGCTGCCGCTTGGCCATGGCGACCACGACGACACGCCTTACCGCAAGCTCAGCGGCGATCATCTCTCGACCTTCGAAGCCGCCGGGCGAACCTTCCTGCGCATCGAGCCGGAGGCGCTGACGCTCTTGACTCGGCAGGCGATGCGCGACATCGCTCACCTGCTGCGGCCGGGGCACCTGGCTCAGCTGCGCGCCATCGTCGACGATGCGGAGGCGTCGTCCAACGACAAGTTCGTGGCCATGGAGCTGCTGAAGAACGCCAACATCGCCGCCGGCGGCATCCTGCCGTCCTGCCAGGACACCGGCACCGCCATCGTGATGGGCAAGAAAGGCCAGACCGTCTTCACCGGCGGCGGCGACGAGGCGGCCATCGCGCGTGGGATTTACGACGTCTATACAACGTCGAATCTGCGCTATTCGCAGCTGGCCCCGCTGGACATGTACAAGGAAGCGAACACCGGCAGCAATCTGCCGGCCCAGATCGACCTCTTCGCCACCGACGGCGACAGCTATCAGTTCCTGTTCATGGCCAAGGGCGGCGGGTCGGCCAACAAGAGCCTCTTGTTTCAAGAGACCAAGGCCCTGCTGAACCCGCAGAGCTTGATGAAGTTCATCGAGGCCAAGCTGCGGTCGCTGGGGACGTCGGCCTGCCCGCCTTATCACCTGGCCATCGTCATCGGCGGCACGTCGGCCGAGCAGACCTTGAAGACGGCCAAGCTGGCCTCGGCGCGGTATCTGGACACCTTGCCGACGGAGGGCAACGCGCTCGGGCGCGGGTTCCGCGACCTCGGCATCGAGCGCGATGTGCTGGCGCTGGCCCAGCGCACCGGCGTGGGCGCGCAGTTCGGCGGGAAATATTTTTGTCACGACGTGCGCGTGGTGCGCCTGCCTCGCCACGGCGCCAGCTGTCCGGTGGCCATCGCGGTTTCCTGCTCGGCCGATCGCCAGGCGCTGGGCAAGATCACCCGCGAGGGTATTTTTCTTGAACAGCTCGAGACCGATCCCGCGCACTACCTGCCCGAGGTGGTCGACGATTCACTGGGCGGCGAGGTGGTGCGCATCGATCTCAACCGCCCGATGAGCGAGATCCGCGCCACCTTGTCGCGGTACCCGATCAAGACGCGGCTGGCGCTGACCGGTCCGATGGTCGTCGCCCGCGACATCGCCCACGCGAAAATCAAAGAACGCCTCGATCGCGGCGACGGCATGCCGCCGTACTTGAAAGACTTCATGGTTTATTACGCCGGGCCAGCCAAGACGCCGGCCGGGTACGCCTCGGGATCGTTCGGGCCGACCACGGCCGGGCGCATGGACGCTTACGTCGAGCAGTTTCAGGCCGCGGGCGGCAGCCTGATCATGCTGGCCAAAGGCAACCGCGGGGTTGCGGTCACCGACGCCTGTCACAAATACGGCGGCTTCTATCTGGGATCGATCGGCGGGCCGGCGGCGCGGCTGGGCAAGGACTGCATCAAGAAGGTCGAGGTCCTGGAGTATCAGGAGCTGGGCATGGAGGCGGTGTGGAAAATCGAGGTGGTGGATTTTCCAGCCTTCATCGTGGTCGACGACAAGGGCAACGACTTCTTCGCCGGGATCACCGGTGGCGCTGGTGATGGCGGCAAGTTGAAGGTGGTCGGGTAAAGCGCCTCCCCCGCCGGCGAAGAGCCTCGACCGTTCGGTGCTATCATTTCGCCCCGCATGAGCCTGCGCGTTCCCATCGCGGTCCCGGTCGAGATCAGCGCCGACGGGCGCCGCGCTTTCCGGTTGGCGCGCAGCATAGGCGAGGACGGCGTGCGCTTGCAGCGGCCGGCGCCCTTCGAACCGCGGCGCCCGGTGCAGATCCGTTTTGTCTTGCCCGAGCAGACCGCCACCATCGCCGTGCGCGCCGAGGTGGGCAACACCGACGAGGACGACGACGCCGCCGAGAGATCCGAGGGGCGCGAACTTTTCTTCATTGAACCGCCCGAGGCCGATCGGGCGGCCGTGCGCAAGTACGTGGCCTCGCGCCTCGGTCTGCCCGGATGAGCGCGCACGACCAGGACAGCAAAGACGCCAAACCCGTCGCGGCGCTGCCGACGCCCACGCCGGTCGAGCGATTGGACGCGATGGAGGCCCGCGCCCTCGAGGCCGGGGGCGCCGAGCGCGTCGCCCGCCAGCACAAGGCCGGCCGCCTGACCGCGCGCGAGCGCATCGAGCTTTTGTGCGATCCCGGCACCTTCGTCGAGATGGACAAGTTCGTCACCCACCGTTGCACCGATTTCGGCATGGCGGAGAACAAGATCCTGGGCGACGGCGTGGTCACCGGTCACGGCCTGGTCCACCGCCGCCCGCTGTTCTTGTTTGCCCAGGACTTCACCGTGTTCGGCGGGTCGCTGTCCGAAACCTACGCGCGCAAGATCTGCAAGGTGATGGGCCTGGCCATGAAGACGGGCACGCCGATCATCGGCCTCAACGATTCGGGCGGAGCGCGCATTCAAGAAGGGGTGGCGTCGCTGGCTGGTTACGCCGACATCTTCCTGCGCAACACGCTGGCGTCGGGCGTGGTACCGCAGCTGTCGGCGATCCTGGGCCCGTGCGCGGGCGGCGCGGTGTATTCGCCGGCCATCACCGATTTCATCTTCATGGTCGAATCGACCAGCTACATGTTCATCACCGGACCCGAGGTGATCAAAGCCGTCACCCACGAAGAGGTGACCAAGGACGAATTGGGCGGCGCGCACACGCACTCGGCGCGCTCGGGCGTCGCCCACCGCGCCTTCGCCGACGAGGCCGCCTGCCTGGAAGGCCTGCGCGAGCTGCTCACGTATCTGCCGCAGAACAACCGCGAGGATCCGCCGCGCCTGCCCACCCGCGACAAACCGGATCGCGAGGATCGCGCCCTGGACACGCTGATCCCCGCCGACGCGGCCAAGCCGTACGACATGAAGGATCTGCTGGCCCGGGTGGTCGACGACGGCCGCCTGTTCGAGATCCAGCCGGAATACGCGCCCAACATCGTGGTCGCCTTCGCTCGTCTGGACGGCCGCCCGGTGGGATTGGTGGCGAACCAACCGGCGCACCTGGCCGGCTGCCTGGACATCAATGCGTCGCTGAAGGCGGCCCGCTTCGTGCGCTTTTGCGACTGTTTCAACATCCCGATATGCACGTTCGTCGACGTGCCCGGCTTTCTGCCCGGCACCGCGCAAGAGTTCGGCGGCATCATCAAACACGGCGCGAAGCTGCTGTACGCCTTCGCCGAGGCCACCGTCCCCAAGCTGACCGTCATCACCCGCAAAGCGTATGGCGGCGCCTACGACGTCATGTCGTCCAAGCACATCCGCGGCGATCTCGGCTTTGCCTATCCCTCGGCGGAGATCGCCGTGATGGGTCCCGACGCGGCGGTCAACATCGTCTTTCGCGACGAGCTCGGCAAGGCCGCCGACCCGGCCGCCGCCCGCGCGCGCTATCTGGCCGAATACCGCGAGAAGTTCGCCAACCCGTACTCGGCGGCGGCGCTGGGCTACGTCGACGAGGTGATCCGCCCGCGGGAAACCCGGGCGAAACTTTGTCAGGGCCTGGCGGTGTTGCAAAACAAGCGTGACAACAACCCGCCCCGAAAGCACGGTAACATCCCCTTATGATGGGTAAGGCCGGCTGTAACTTCGCCGGTGCGATCGGGCTGCTGGCTTTTCTGGGCGGGGCGGTGACGATCGCCGGCTGCGCCACCGCGCCTCGCCCCGTCACCAAGCTGGTCAACGGTCGCATCGTCGCCTCGCGCCCGATCAGCCCGAACGCCTACGAGCACGTCACGCGCTCGCTTTTGTACGAAGAGGAAGAGCGCTGGGAAGAAGCCGCCGCCGAACTGCAGCGCGCCCTGCCCTTCGACAGCGACGCGCCCGAATTGAACGCCCACCTGGCCGAGCTTTTCTTGAAGCTGGGGCGGCTGGACGACGCCGGTGATCAGGTGCGGCGGTCGCTGCACATCGAGCCCACCGTCGACGGCTGGGTGGCCAGCGCCCACCTCAAACAGGCCCGCGGCGACATCGCCGGCACGCTGGATTCGCTGCGCCACGCGGTGGCCCTGTCGGTCGACGACGACGATCCCGAGGCGGCCGAGCGCGCCTACCTGGATCTGGCCGACGAGGAGATCGTCGCCCTGGAGATCGACGCCGCCTTTCAAACCACCCGGCAGCTGGTGGGCAGCGAGCCCGACTCGCAGCGCGCGCGCATCCAGCTGTCGGCCCTGGCCTGGGCGCTGGGCAAGTTCGACGACGCCGAGGCCAGCTTGCGCGCCGCCCTCGAGCAAGAACCGGGCGACGTCGAATCGCGTTTGATGCTGGCCGAGTTGCAGGTCGCGCGCGGGTCGGTCGCGGCGGCGAAGGCCAGCTTTCGCGAGGCGATGGATCGCTCGGACTCGCCGCTGGAGATCGCCGCCGCCTTCGTCGGCTGGATGACCTCGCGCGGTGACACCGCCGAAGCCGCCGAGGTGGCCGATCGCCTGACCGCCGAGGGCGGCGACCCGCAAAGCCTGGAACAGATGAGCCGCATCGAGCGCGCCGCCAAACGCTGGGATCGGGCGCTGGCCCTGGCCAACAAAGCGTTGCGTGCCGGCGAGAACGCCGGGCATGTCGCCTTGCTGGTGGGCGCCGCCCAGGCCGACAGCGGCAACCGCGCCGCGGCGGTGATGAGTTACCTTTCGGTGCAGCCTGACGCCAACGATTACCTGGAGGCGCGGCTGCGCGCCGCCGAGATCTTGCGCGACGAAGGCAAGACCGACGAGGCGGGAAAGTTGATCGATCAGGAGCTCGGCGCGGTGTCCGACGCCGACGCGCGGGCGTCGCTGCTGGTCAATCGCAGCCTGATCGACGAAAAAACCGGCGACGCCGTCCGCGCCGCCCGCCGCCTTGATGACGGGTTGGCCAAAGATCCCGGCAACGCCCGGCTGCTGATGGCGCGCGCCGCGGTGGAAGACCGGCGCGGCGACTGGCGCGCGTCGTTGACCCTGGCTGAAAAGGTGCTGGCCAAGGATCCGCGCAGCGTCGAAGCGCTGAACTTCATCGGCTTCGTTTCAGCCGAGCACGCCTTCGAATTGCCGCGCGCCACGCGGCAACTGCAAGCGGCCATCGCCCTCAATCCGGGGACGGGCGGGATCTTGGATTCGCTCGGATGGGCGTACTTCCGCGCCGGTGACCTGACGCGGGCATCGCAATTTTTGGAGCAGGCCAACCGTCTCGAACCCGGCGACCCGGAGATCCTCGAGCACCTTGGCGATCTGGCCGCCGGCCAGCACGCGCCGGCGCGGGCGCTGGAGATCTATCGCCAGGCCCTGGGTCGCTCGCCGTCGGATCGGACCGCGCGCGAGCTGCAGGATCGGGTGCGCACGCTAGACGCCAAGAGCGCCGCCGGCCGATGATCGGGCGAAAGACCCGCGCGCAGGGCCGCCCACCGACGGTGGTGGCGCGGCGCCTTTTCGTGGCGTCGCTGCTCGCCTTCGTTGCTAGCGCCGGCTGCCACCATCCACCACCCGCGCAGCGCCCCACGCCCGGCCCGTCGGCAGCCGCGCTGCTGGCCAGCCTGACCGCGCGCCAGGCCGCCGTCCGCACCATGAACGCGCGCGTGCGCGCCACCAGCTGGATCGACGACCAGCGGCTGCGCGCGTCGGTGCTGATGCTGGTGACCCGGACCGGGCAGCTGCGTTTCGAAGCCGAGGTCAGCTTGCAAGGAACTGTTTCGATCCTCACCACCGACGGGACACGCTTCGCACTTCTGGATCTGCAGAAGAACGAACTGCACCAGGGCCCGGCCTGCCCCGCCAACGTGGCGGCGCTGATCCGCATCCCGCTTTTGCCGGAGGAGGTGGCGGCCATCCTGCTGGGCGACGTGCACCTGGATCCGCCGGCCGATGACCAACCCGATCAGGTCAGCTGGGACGCCCAGCGCGCCGCCGACGTTCTTCTCCGCACCGACACCGGCGGCCGGCGCACCTGGCTTTATTTTCAGGACCACGGCCGCGATCGCGATCTCATCGCGGTGGTGCGCGACGACGGCAAGAACCGGCTGTGGCAAAGCGCGTACGACGATCAGCGATCGGTCAGCACCATGCGCTTGCCGGGCGTCATCCGCTTCGCCGAAGGAAACCAAAGCTTCGATCAGGGCGTCGAGGTGAAATTCAAGGACGTCACCATCAACGTCGTGCCGCGCCCGGAAGCTTTCACCCTGGTGGCGCCGGCCGGCGTGGCCACGCACGAGGAGGCGTGCGCGCCGTGAGCGGCGCCGGCGACGCCGGGCCCCTGCTGCAGGTGCGCGGCCTGACCACGGTGATCCGCAGCGGCGGACGCGAGCTGCCGGCGGTGTCCGAGGTGTCATTCACCGTCGCCGCCGGGCGCACGCTGGGCCTGGTGGGCGAATCGGGCTGCGGTAAATCGCTGACCGCGCTGTCGATCCTGCGCCTGTTGCCCGAACCAGCGGCGCGCATCGCCGGCGGGGCCATCTATTTCGACGGCGTGGATCTGGCCGCCGCGCCCGAGGCGATCCTGCGCGACATTCGCGGTCGCAGCATCGCCATGATCTTCCAGGAACCGTCGACCGCGCTGAACCCGGTCCTGACCATCGCCGACCAGGTGGGCGAGCCGCTGCGCATTCACCAGGGACTGTCGCGCAAGCAAGCCGACGCGCGCGCCGTCGCGCTGCTGGAGAAGGTGGGCATTCCCGCCGCCGCCGAACGGGCGCGCGCCTACCCGCACCAGCTGTCCGGTGGCATGAAACAGCGGGCCACCATCGCCATGGCTCTGTCCTGCGCACCGCGCCTGCTGATCGCCGACGAGCCCACCACCGCCCTCGACGTGACGGTGCAAGCGCAGATTCTGCAGTTGCTCGGTCGCCTGGGTCGCGAGCTCGGCATGGCGCAGCTGCTGATCACCCACGATCTGGGCGTGGTGGCCGAGACCTGTGACGACGTGGCTGTCATGTACGCCGGCCGCATCGTCGAGCACGCCACCGCAAGCGCGTTGTTCGCGGCGCCCCGCCATCCGTACACCGTCGGCCTTTTGCGGGCGGTGCCTCGCGCCGAGTCCACCAACCCCGCCCACGCCGCGCCGGGCAGCGCCACACGCGCGCGCCTGCTGGAAATCGCCGGCACGGTGCCGCCGCTGTCGGCGCCGCCACCCGGCTGCGCGTTCGCCGATCGCTGCCCGCGCGCCGACGCCGCCTGCCGGGCCGCCTTGCCCAAGCTGGCGCCGACCGCCGACGATCCCGCGCACCTGGTTCGCTGCATCCACCCACACGCGCCGGGCGAAAAGGTGGTGTGAAGTGACGGAAATGATCGCACCGCGCTCGCCGCTGTTGCGGGTGGACGGCCTGGTCAAACATTTCGTCCAGGGTGGCGGGCTGCGCGGTCCGCGGGCCGTCGTGCACGCCATCGACGGCGTTTCGTTCGACCTGGCGGCGGGCGAAACGCTGGGCCTGGTCGGCGAATCCGGCTCGGGCAAGACGACCCTCGGTCGCACCGTGCTGCGCTTGTACGAGCCGACGGCCGGGCGCGTGTTGTTCGAAGGCGCGGATCTGCGGACGCTGCCGCCGCCGGCCCTGCGCCAGATGCGCCAGCACATGCAGATGATCTTTCAAGACCCGGTCGGATCGTTGAACCCGCGCCTGACCGTGGAAGACATCGTCGCCGAGCCGCTGGACATTCACGGCCTGGCGGCGTCGCGCGCCGATCGCCGCGCGCGCGCCTCTGCGTTGCTGGAACGGGTGGGCCTGCGCCCGGACGCCTTGGCGCGCCGACCGCACGAATTTTCCGGCGGCCAGCGCCAGCGAATCGGCATCGCCCGCGCCCTGGCCTCGCGGCCGCGTTTCATCGTCGCCGACGAGCCGATCTCCGCCCTGGACGTTTCCATCCAGGCGCAGATCGTGAACCTGCTCGGCGATCTGCAGGCCGCCGACGGCCTGGCGTTCCTATTTATCTCGCACGATCTGAAAGTGGTGCGCCACCTGGCTCAGCGGGTGGCCGTGATGTACCTGGGCCAGATCGTCGAGCTGGCGGCCGCCCCCGCGCTGTACGCCGCGCCCGGTCACCCCTACACGCGCGCCTTGCTGTCCGCCATCCCGTCGGTCGATCCGGAACGCAAGCGCCTGCGCGTGCTGCTGGAGGGTGACCCGCCGTCGCCGCTGGCCCCGCCGCGCGGTTGTCGTTTCCACCCGCGCTGTCCGATCTACGCCGAGAAGCGCGACCCGGTGTGCGTCGAAACGCCGCCCCCACTGGCGCCGTTTGCCGGCGCCAGCGACGGTCAGGTGGCGGCCTGCCACTTTGCGGGGTGAGCCACCGGGGCCCGTCAACGGACGCTATAGGCCGTTAACCTTGCCCTGCGCCTTGATCGTGAAACTGGCGATCTTGGCCGTCGCAAGACCCGTCGAATGCATGGTGTTCAAGCTTTGGCCGGCGACGCTGTTCGGAAGCTTGGCGACGTTCAGGGCCCAGATTTCCAGCTCGTAGTTATCGACTGAGCCGCCACCCGGCCCCTCCCACCCTGCCGTATTGTTGAACGCGTCTTTTTGGCTAGCGCCCGCCGGGTTCGTTGGCATCGCACCCCGGGGGAGGCCCGCCGGCAGCATCGTCAGGGACGCGGGGATGTCCCACAGAATCCAGTGCGTGTTGGTCATTGTCACGTCGTACATCGAAATCGCAAAGCTCAGGGTGCCGGCCGGAACACCGGTCCAAGCCAACGCTGGCGACACGTTCATGGGAGCGGAGTTCGCCGCTGGGAAGACCAGATTTGCGCCCATCATTTTCAGACTGGTGCTTGTCATGGTGAGTGGGCCCGCCACAACGTCGGTGCCGCTATCGTTCGACGCTGTGTCCATGCCGCCGTTTGTGTCGCCGGACGCATCCACCGACGCGTCGACGACCGAGCCGCCGCTGCCACCCGTACCCGTGCCCCCGGTCCCGGTGCTGCCGCCCGTCCCACTGGCGCCGCCGGTTCCGCTGCCGCCCGTGCCGGCGCCGCCGGTCCCGCTCCCACCGCCACTGCCATTTGTGCCGCCACTTCCTCCCGACCCGCCCCCTGACGAACACCCGAGGGTCAGTAACGACAAGCAAACTGTCCCGACAGCGAGACGCGAAGCGAAAGCGTGGCTCATAACGGTCCTCCTGGGAAAGAACGGCGATCTGACACCTTTCTACGTTGGAAGGCTCGTCGGCCCAACCAAAAAATCGTTTTTGGTCGTATTTTCCGTGGCGCCGACGCTTTGCCAGGAATCCGTCGTCTTTACGGAATCACCACCACTTTATTGATCTTCCGGACGCTCATGCCGGCGGGGTAGGCGTAGCTGACGGCGAAGTCCCAGCCCCAGACGGTCAGGCCGAACGGTGCGTCGCTTTGGGCGGTGTGGACGCCGTTGTCGCAGGTGCCTTGCGGTTTTGTCGCCGTGACCAGATCGACGGTGGTGAATTCGTAGTCGCCGGCGATTCCGATCGGCGTCCATCCGGTCAATGTACCGGCACAGTCGAGAGTGACGTCACTGAACGATGGCCCGATCTTTTGCCGCACGAAAACCAAGTTGGTGTCGCTGTAAGTCGGATCGGTCAGGAACACGTACGAGTTCAACCACTGCTGCGGCGGCACGCTGTTGACGGTTTCCGGATCGCCGGGACCCGCGACATCGATGGGGATGGCCTGCCAGCCCGTCATGTGCCCGGCCAGATAGAAGGGATGTTGCTCGTCGGCGCTTTTCACCGTGAAGGCGTCGGCGGTGGTGAATTCGAACGACTGGCCGCGATTGACCGTCGCCGGGGCGCCGCCCGGCGGCGCCGGATCGTACGTCAAGGTGGTGCCGTCGACGGCGCCGACCAGCGTCCAGGGAACAGTCTCGTGCACGCCGGCCACTCGATCGCGATAGCGGACGGCGGCGTACTCGAAACCAAGCAGGTTGACGGGGACCAGTTGCTGGTGAGCGGCGTCGCAGGCGCCCGTCCCGACGGGAATGTCCATGCACGATTGCCCGCCCCAAACACCGATGGCTTTGTTCGCGCTGATCGCGCTGCCGGCCAGTTCGTCGGATTGCAAGAACTGCAGCACCTGGCCCGCCGCTAGACTGTAGGTGTTCGCCTGGCCGCGCCCGGCGGCGGCGACGCCGGTGCCGGCGACGATGGGGGCGGTCGGATTGATGGTGATCTGCGTGTCGTCCTGGGCGGCGACGATCTGGACCGACGGCAGGCCGCCGCTTTGCGGGTCGGCTTTGTATCCGTCGGCGGCAACGTAATTGATTCCCCAGGCGGACGTCGGCACCAACAACGTGGCGCTGGAGACATGGCTCTTCGCACCGCCGTACGGATAGATGTCGTACGCGGCGGCGGGGGCGCTGGTGCTGATGTGAAAAGCGTGGGTCGCACCGGTACCCGCGACCGTGGCCACGGTGGTGAGTCCGGCGGCGACCGGGCAGTCGACGTGGTCGTCTTTGAACGGGCCGGTGTCGGTGTTCGGCAGGGCATTCAAGAACAAGATGGCCATCTGTCCGGGCGCCAACTTTCCGCCCGGCAAAGCGTCGTACGTCAAGACCCCGGCCGATGCTTTCGGCGACCGGGCGATCTGCGCGACATCAAGCGACTGTCCGGCGTAGGCCACTGTCACTGTGATGGGCGCGGTCCAGGTGTTGGCCAGCATCGCCGCAAAACAGGATCCGTCGGTCGACGTTCCCGGCGGGGGAACCACCGCGTAAAAATCGCAGCCCTGCGCGCTGCCGGTGGCTTCGGCGATGGCGCAGCCTTCGACACAAGCTCCTTGCTGGCAGGCCTGGTCGTCGGAGCAGGTCTTGACCACGCTGCCGTTGCAGTCGGTGACCGCGCGCTGGTCGCTGCTGCAGGTCAGGCAGTCGGACGCACCGCCCGCGCCGCCGGTTCCGGTGGCGGCGTCGCCCGTTCCACCAGCGGCGCCCGCCTGATCGCTTTGCTGATCAGACCCGGCATCGCGTCCCGTCGGTGACAGGTTGCCGCCGCTGATCCGGGCGCAGCCGGCCACCGCGACGGCAAACAAAAACCCGAACCCGATCCTCTTCATGTCGACCTCGCCGAAAAACCGCCGGCGGCTTCACCACTGATGGTTCGACGGCCGCCAACCTTTCAAAGGTGTTCCGCGGCACCCTTGCGCAGGCGCCGGCGCCTGGCCAGCGGCGACGTCAGAACCAGCAAGGTGGCCAGAGCGCGGCCGCAACCACTGTCGCTGCCGTCGCTGCCGGCGACGGTGCAGCCTCCTTGCGATGGATCCGGTTGGTGGCCGCACAGGCTGGAAAAGCCGTCAACCGGCAAGCAGCTGTCGTCGGTGGTGGCTCGCCCGGTTGGATAGATCGCGCAGATCCCAGCCTTGTCATCATCTTCCAAGGTTCGATAGGCGATCGAGCCGGGACGGTAGTGGGCGTTCATGGTCGGGCAATCGCTGCCGTCGCTCAGGCACGCCACCGTCGAGTGGGAAAGCCCGAAAAAGTGTCCGGTCTCGTGGGTGAGGATGGACTGCAGATCATAGCTGGTCCCGCCGCCGGCGTCGTTGGTGGACAGCGGCGCCTGGCTGCCGTTGATCTCGATGTCGGCGTCGACGATCTGACCGTTGGTCTTGTTGTACGTCACCGTGGTCAGGGCCAGCGTCGAGGTGGGATCGCTGACGGCGGATTCGGGCCAGGTGTCGTCGCGAAAGACGATGATGTTGGCGTTGCCGCCGGCGGTCTTCTGCCCGTCGTTGAACTCGCGGGCGGCGCACACCACCGGACCGCGGTTCATGGCAGTGATCGACAGTGGCTGGCCATCGCAGGTCACGCCGGTCCAGGTGGCGAACACCGTGTCGACGATGGTGGTGGCCACGTCCAGTGACGCCCACTTCGACGCGTCCTGCTGCAGGTCATAGCTGACGCAGCCGCCGGGCCAGAAGATCGGGATGTTCGGCAGCTGCTTGGTGACGCAATCAGCGTCGGGCGGGTTGCAGGTGTCACCGCAGGTGGTGGTGCGGCAGAAGGCCTGGGCGCGCGCCGGGACCAACAGCGACACCACCGACGCGCCCAAAGCGACGCCCGCGACGACCAGGCTACGGTGCATGGCTAGTCCGTGCCGCGTGGATCAGTTGCGCTGCTTGCTCCAGCGTCTTGCCATCGAGCGACGGCGGGACCGCCAGCGGCGCGCCCGCCGGCGCTGCCTTGGCTATCAATCGCGGCAGCGCCGGAAAACGGCGCACCCGACTGTTCGGCCCGACGGCGCCTCTATCAAGGAGGAACTGCCCTTGCGACATCCCGACCACGCCGTGCGGCCCGTCAGGAAAATGGCGCAGAAAAAACAGAGCTGGCTGGCCGGGCGCCAGGACAGCCTCGCCATCCACGCGCTGGCCGATGTCGCCGATGCTGCCGCCCAGCGTGCGAATCCAAAGCTCGGCGGGCGCGCTGCCGTCGATGACCCGATCGACGCGCACCTGGGTATAGGTGACGATGCGGCGACCGCGTCCGCCGGGGCTGTCCTCCCAGACCACCGTCGCCTGAACCGGCGTGGCCGCCACCACCAGCGTCGCGCGCGCCACCAGATCGTCAAGGCTGAGCGCCAACGTCGTCGATGCCCGCCCAGCGCGTGGTGACCCGCCCGCCAAGGCGCCGATCACGGCGGCGACCACCATCGGCAAACGAAACCCGATCCGCATGCGCCAGTCTTGACACCCCAGCCGTAGCGCCGTCAATGAGGCGGTCGCACAACTTTGCAAAGGTCGTCGGGGCGACGGACGCCGCGGCAGCTTTGCGGCGAATGCGCGCTGACGTAAGATAGGGCGCCCTGACGTGGCCATGGTTGCCGCCACAGGGCACCTGAATGGCCGAAACGGGAGACCGCTTCTACGTTCGACGGACAACCGGCGATTTGATCGGTCCCCTGTCGAAAGACGCCATCGCCGATCTATTGAGCAAAGGCCAGCTGGACGGCGGCGAAGAGGTGTCGCCGGATCGAAGGCGCTGGCAGCCGATCGCTCAGTTGATCCCGGAGGCGCCGGCGCCACCCGATGCGGCAACGAATGCGCCTGGTGGCGATGCGGCAGGGTCGCCGGCTTCATCGTCCTGGGGCGAGCGCGACCTTGGCGAGGTCGGCGGTCTG
The DNA here is from genome assembly GCA_036268875.1 of Polyangia bacterium. Classification (GTDB taxonomy): domain Bacteria; phylum Myxococcota_A; class Polyangia; order Fen-1088; family Fen-1088; genus DATKEU01. Next base: position 54,232 of record DATATI010000026.1, read on the forward strand.
GAGCTGGCGCCGCTGGACGCCGCGCTTGGCCAGCCGCTGCCACCGCCACCCGAACCAATGGTGACCGCGCCCGACGTCGCCAGCCCGCCGGGGCTTGCGCCCGTCGATCTGTCGACGCTGGCCCCGCTTGAGCTGGAAGGAGAAACGCCCGCGTCCGAACCAGCGCCGGCGGGCGCGACGACACCGCAACCCGGCGGCGAACCGACCGCAGCGACCGACGGCTCGACGCCGTTGATCGTCGATGACGCCGCTCCGCCGGCCGAGGCACCGTCGCCGGCGTCGGCGCCGCTGATCGGCTTCGAGACCGGACCGTCGTCGGGCGTGGGCCTGATGCCGGCGCCCACCACCGCCGCGGGCGAAATCGGGGCCGGCGCCGCCGCGCCCGCCAGCAGCGTGCCCACTGCTCTGGCTGCACGGGGCCGCACGCTGACCGCGGCCAAGCCACGCGCCGAGGAGCCGTCAGCCCGACCGCGCAAGCCTTTGATTATTGGCGCGGCGGCCACGCTGGTGGTGGCGGCGGTGGCGGTGGCGTTCCTGGTGTTTGATCTCGGCGACCACCTGATTGCCGAACCAGCGCCGGCGGCCATCCTGGGCGACGCGGCGGCGGGGATCGCGGCAGACAAATACGTGGCCTACCAGCGCGGCGTCACGTTGTTGCTGGACGAGATCAATCGCCGCCCGCGCACCGCCGCCCTGCGCGCCGCCGCCGCCGAGCTGCTGGCCGAGTTCGTGGTCCTGCACCACGGCGAGCGCGCCCGCACCGCCCGCGCCGACGCCACGCTGGCGGAAATTCCGCCGCATCCCTTTCCATCGGCGGCCACCGCGCCGACGCTGCTCCGGGCCCGGGCCTGGATTGCTTTGGCCAAGGGCCGCACGCGCGAGGCCGGCCGCGTGCTGGAAGAAGGCGCGCTGGTGACCGATCCCTCGCCAGAACATCTGCTGCTGGATGGATGGATCGCCCTCGGCCAGCGCAAGCCCGCCGTGGCGGAGAGCGCCTTCAAGCAAGGGCTGACCCAATTCCCCAACCGGGTAGCCTTTCGTTTTGGTCTGGCCCGCGCGCAAGAAGAAAGCGGCCAGGCGGCACCGGCGGCGGCCGCGTACAAGGACGTCCTGGCGGCGTCGCCCGGTCACTTTGAAGCAGCGCTGGGATTGATCCGCACCGGAGGCTACCCGCCCGACGCGCGCATCACCCTGGCCAATCGCCTGCTGGCGGACAGTGCCGGCAACGGCTCGGCGGCCTCGCAAGCCGAGGCGCTGGCCATCATCGCGCGCGCCTTGGCGGCGCAAGGAAAGACCGGCGAGGCGGCCGCGGCGATCGACAAGGCGGTGAGCAAAGACGCCACCAACCCGGCGGCATTGGTGGCGGCGGGCGAGGCCTTGCTGGCCCAAGGTCGCCTGCACGACGCGGTGGCCAAGTTCGCCACCGCGCTGCCGGGCGCGCCGGCCATCCCGGCGGCGGTGCCAGCGCACGAGCTGCGCTTCGCGATCGCCGCGGTGTTGATCGAAAACGGCCACCGTCCGGATGGGCTGGCGCTGCTGGATCCACCGGCCGCCAAGAGACAGACGACCACCGTCGATCCGCGCGCCGCGTTCTGGCGCGGGCGCGCCGCCGAGCTGCAGACACCACCCGATCTGACGGCGGCGGCGCGATCCTACGAAGAGACGCTGGCCGCCAACCCGCGGTTCGTGCCGGCCAGTTTGCAGCTGGGCGCGCTGTTGCTGAAGCAGAGCCGCACGGCGGAGGCGGTGGGCGTGCTCAAGCGCGCGCAGGCGGCGGGAGCGGCGCCGGCTATGCTGCAGGTGGCGTTGGGCCAGGCGCAGCTGACCGCTGGCGACAACGAACGCGCCCGCAAGACCTTCAAAGACGTGCTGGCGCAAAATCCGAAAGACCCGACGGCGCGGCTGGGATTGGCCACTGCTCTGGAGGCGGCCCACGATCCGTCCGGCGCCCGGCGCGAGCTGGAATCGCTGCTGGCGGACGATCCCGGCGTTCCCGAGCTGCGCCCGCGCCTGGCCCGGCTGCTGGTGGCGGCCGGCGAGCGCGGCAAGGCGCTGGCGCTTTATCAAGCGGAGATCGACGCTGGCAAGGCATCGTTCGCCGCCCGCCTGGCGGCGGCCAAGCTGTCATTCGAGATGGGCCACGCCCCGGCGGCCAGCGCCCTGCTGGAAAAATTGGTGGCAGACGCGCCGCAGACGCCGGGCGCGCTGCTGTGGCTGGGCAAGGTGCGGCTGGCCGGCGGCGACGTGGCGGGCGCGTTGGCCGATCTGCGCCGCGCGCTGGCCTTCGAAAGCACGCCCGAGCTGCACTATGAACACGGCCGCGCCCTGGCCGCCGGCGGCAGCGAAGAAAAGGCTCTAGCCGAATACGAGCAAGCGGGCGCGCTGCCCGAGGCGATGGTGGCGCGCGGGCGGCTTCTGGTGGCGCGCGGCGACACCGACCACGCGGTGCCGATCTTGGAGGCGGCGGTCAAGGTGGCGCCTGGCAACGGAGACGGGTGGATGCTGCTGGGCAGCGCGTACGATCGCATCGGCGCCACGGCCAAGGCGGTGGCCGCCTGGCGAGCGGCGGCGCACGCCGCGCCCGACAACGGCGAGGTGGCGTATCACCTCGGCCGCTGGGAGATGGATCAAGGCCAGGTGGCGGCGGCGGTGGGGCATCTACGGCAGGCCGCGGCCAAGGCGCCGCCCGGTGTGCAATGGCTGTCCGATCTTTATTACCAGCTGGGCGTGGCGGAGAAATCCAAGGGCGCGCGCGCCGCCGCGGTGGCGGCGTTCAAAAAATATCTGACGCTGGCGCCGGCCGAAGCGCCCTCGCGCCACGAGGTGCAGCAACAACTTGTCAGCCTGGGCGCGGCGCCGTAGCAAGAAAGCGTGAAGACCAACGCCGCGCGCATGCTGGATCGCCTGGGCATCGCCTACGAGCTGCGCGCGTACGACGTCGATCCAGAGAATCTGTCGGCCGAGAACGTCGCCGCCAAGATCGGCCTGCCGCTGGATCAGGTCTGGAAGACGCTGGTGGCGCGTGGCGATCGCACCGGCGTGCTGTTCGCCGTGCTGCCGGGCAGCGGCTCGTTGGATCTGAAGGCGCTGGCGCGGCTGTCGGGCGATCGGCGCGTGGAAACCGTGCCGTTGAAAGAAGTGCAACCGCTGACTGGTTACGTCCGCGGCGGCGTCACCGTGCTGGGCGCCAAGAAGGCCTACCCGGTCTTCGTCGACGAGACCATCCAGCTTTTCGATCGCGTGGCCGTCTCCGCCGGCATCCGCGGCACCCAGATCGTCCTCGACCCCGCCGACTACCTGCGCGCCGTCGCCGCCACCGTCGGGTCGATCGCCACACTGTGAGTTACTTCAGCGGGTAGTAGCCGACGTCTTGGGCGATCTTCTGGCCGTCGGGGCCAAGCACCCAGTCGATGAATGCCTTGGCCTCGCCGTTGGGGATGCCGCGCACGTAGAAGAACAGCGGTCGCGACAGCGGCCTGCGCGCGCCACGTGTAGTCGGCGTTCAATCACCGCCGCCCACCATTTTCCGGGTGGTCTCTTTGCCGGTGAAGATGTCTTTCAGCTGCGCCATGATCAGGTCTTTGATCGGGTTGTTTGAATTGACGTAGACCGACAGTCCCTCTTTGGCCACCGGGATCTCCGTGGCCACCGCGCCATTTTCTAAAAGCTGCTTCTTCTCGGCATCCTTCATGTTGCGCGACGCCTCGCAACAACGTCGCACCTTTTCGCTTCGATCGAGCCGCCGTCGAAAGTCGTGCTCGCGCGAGAAACGCCGGGCAGTTGTCACGGAATGTCACAGATACGCCACTTTTAAGACGCCCCTCCGTGGTCTATTCCGAACGTGACAACCACGGGCGGGACCGTGAACACGTCTCTGCCTCCGTCGGAGCAAGCGACGGTCCTGACCCGAAGACGCGCCGCCCGCCGGACGTACATTCCGGCGATGGCGCCGGCCTGGCACCGGGTCCCCGAGGTGGGCATCCGTGTCACGGCGACGGCGATGACCGCCATCGCGGCGGTCATCTTGATCTTCGCCATCGTGACTAAAGGAAGCCCCGCCGCTGGCCGCCGGTTTCTGACGGGCCGAAGTTTGGGATCTGGCCGCTGACCTTCGGGACGCTCAAGATCAGCCTGGTGTCGATGCTGGTGGGTGTAGGCGCCGCTGGGTGTAGGCGCGGCGCTGTACCTGTCGCAATATGCCGGCCGCCGCACGCGGGAGATCGTCAAACCAGCGCAGCCAGCGGCTTATGAGCAGCGCCATTGATGTCGCCCCACAAAAATTGGTGGTGCGCAATTTGCGCGTTTATTATGGAGCGAAGAAAGCACTGGGCCCGGTGTCGATGGACATCCCGAAAAACGGGTCACCGCGCTGATCGGGCCTTCTGGTTGTGGCAAATCGACCTTCCTGCGCTCGCTGAACCCCATGAACGAACTCGTTCCCTCGTGCCGCATCGAAGGCGCTGTCCACCTGGATGACCAGCCGATCTACAGTCCGGGGATCGATCCGGTGGTGGTGCGGCGGCGTACCGGCATGGTGTTTCAGCGCTCGAACCCGTTTCCCAAGTCGATCTTTGAAAACGTCGCCTACTCTCCTGGAAACGGATTTTCTACCAAAAGGCTTCGGCCTGTGATCTAACGGGGCCATGGCGAAGACTGGGCGCCCCAAGGTCGAACTGGTGGTCTCCGACGACGAGCGCGACGAGCTACTGCGCTTGACGAGAAGAGCGCA
>DATATI010000027.1 GCA_036268875.1 Polyangia bacterium
GGTCTCAATTTCCGTGGCGCCCGGCTCGTCGTTGCCGACGGCCGGCCGGCGGCGCAGTTGATGTATACGACCGACAACAAGGCGATCGGGCCGCTGACCTTGATCATCGGGTCGTCGAAAGAGCCCGACACCCCGCCCGCCCTGGCGCGGCGCCAGGATGTCAATCTCCTTTACTGGCGCCACCAGGGGCGCGCCTATGCGCTCGTCGGCCAAACCGACGTCGGCTATCTCTGGGGCATCGCCAACGACGTCGCCTGGCAGCTCGACGCGATCTGAGCGCGGCGCTCCACCCTCACCCACCATCGCTGGCGCGATGTTCCCCCTCTCCCGCGGTGTGTAAAGGCCGGAGACATGGTGGACAGGTGTTCGGGGACATGGTGGACAGATTGACACGGACGCAGCTCGTCCCGGTAGTCCACAGGAGGGCCCCGCGCCGTTCGCTCGCGCTATCAAGCGCGCAGCGGGCGGGCGGCGCGGGAGGTGCCTGTGGACCCACCGGGGCGAGCGTCTCGGCGAGCGGCTCACGGCGCCGCCTCGCGCAGATCCACGGCGCCGACGCCTTGAGCGCAGAACAGGACATCGAAGCAGCCATCTTGGTCGGTCGGACGCAGTGCGACCCGACGGCCGGCGAAGGCCCGGCCGAGCTTGACCGGTCGATTGCGCAAGCTCAACCAGCCGTCCGCATCGACCCGGCGCACGATCGCCTCGGGACCGTAGTCGAACGGCTCGATCTTTTCCGGAAACGGCCGCGGGCTCGGGCAGTAGCGCACCGCAGGGGTCGCCAGATCGAGCGCCTGGTGCGGCCGCTGTGTGTTGTACACCACCCGCCATTCGTCAAACCGGCGCTGGCACGCGCCAAGATCGGCAAAGGCGCGCCGGCCGATCACCTCGGCCATCAGGGTACGATGAAACCGCTCGTCCTTGCCTTGGGTTTGCGGATGGTAGGGCCGGCCGTGGCTGACCCCCACACCAAGCTCGAGCAGCCATACCGTCAGCCAAGTATGACGGTGCACGGCATCCGACCCCCACGGGGCGCCATTGTCCATCAGCATGCGCTCGGGCAGCCCGTAACGTCGAAAGATCGCGGTCAGCTCGCCCTGCACCGTGGCCGCGCGCTCGTCGCCGCAGGCGCGCAGCCCGATGGCGTAACGCGAGTGGTCGTCGACCACGGTCAGCGGGTGACAGCGTCCCGCATGCGTCGCAAAATGCCCCTTGTAGTCCATCTGCCACAGCTCGTTCGGCGCCGCCCGCTCAAACCGTTCAAACGGTTTGTGGCCAGTGCCGGCCGCCGGCTCGAGGCGGCCATGGCGATGCAATACCGCGGTAATCGTGCTGGCGCTCGGCACCGCCTGGTGCTTGAGATCCTGCAGCCGGCGACGGATCTTGCGCCCACCCCAGGCGGGGTGTTCGTCGCGCACCGCCAGCACCAAGCTTTCCATCGCCGGCGCGCTGCGCCCCGGCGAATGCTGCGGGCGCCGCGAGCGGTTCGCCAGACCCGCCTTGCCGTCCGCCCGCCAGCGCGCCAGCAGCCGATAGCCAATCGTCGGGCTGACGCCAAACCGCCGACACAACTCGCGACGGTTCACTCCTTCCTGCTCGAACAGCATCACAAACTCATGCCGCTGCAACATGATCGACTTCTCCGACCACGGCATCCCAGCCCCTCCCCAACAGGCCAAAGATGCCGATAGGATGCGTCAACCATGTCCCCGAACATCCGTCCACTATCTCCCCGGTCCATACACCCCTGAAGGGCGGAGAGGGGCTCTTGACGCCCGGTCGCGCTTCAGAGACGCCGACAGATGACGGACGTTACGCAAGAGCTCCCTGTCACTTTGGAGCCCCCGCCGCCGCCGGCCGCCGGCGTGCTCGGCTGGCTGCGCGCTAATCTATTCAGCAGCGTCTCCAATACTAT
>DATATI010000028.1 GCA_036268875.1 Polyangia bacterium
ATTCTTGGTTTCGGTCACGTCGGTCAGCGTGCCGACCACCCGGGAGACTTCGCCATCGGAGCCGACCACCGGCCGTGCCTTCAGCGCGAACCACATGAAATGGCCATCCGGCGTGCGCAGCCGGAAATCCTGCACCAGGCGTCCGCGGCGCTGGTCAAGCACGCTGTCAAGCGCGGCGCGAAAGCGATCCTGGTCGAGCGGATGCAGCACCTCGAGCCATTTCGCGGCGGGGCCTTCCAGCGTGCCGCGCTTCAGCCCGAGCAGGCTTTCGGTCTCGGGGCTGGTGAAGACCTTGTCGGCGGAGACGTCCCAGTCCCAGATCAGGTCGCCGGAACCGGTCAGCGCCAGCGCACGGCGCTCGACGTCGGAGACGACGCCAGTGGTGGCGCCGCCGCCCGCGAAGGCATGCTGCATCACGGTGAATCCGATCAACATCACGATCAGCACCAGGCCGCCGAGCAGCGCCGGACCGACGATGTCGTTGGTGACGCTGCCGGCCACCGTCATGCCGGCCGCGACCACCCAGACCACCAGCAGGAACCAGGTCGGGATCAGCAGCACGGCGCGGTCGAAGCCATGGGTCGAGAGATAGACGATCAGCGCAAAGCCCGCGAACGCGATCAGCACCAGCGACATTCGCGCGATGCCCGAGGCCACCGCCGGATCGAACAGCGCCAGCGCCACCAGCGAGCCGAGAAAGGCAAGCCAGCCAACCGTGATGTGGGAATAGCGCACATGCCAGCGGCTGAGGTTGAGATAGGCGAACAAAAATACCAGCAGCGTCGCGGCCAGGATCGCTTCGCCCGCCGCGCGCCAGATCCGCTCGGCGTTGTTCGACATGTCGAGCACCTTGCCCCAGAAGCCGAAGTCGACGCCGATATAGACCAGCACCGCCCAGGCAAGCGCGGCGGCAGCGGGGAACATGATGCTGCCCTTGACCACGAACAGGATGGTCAACACCAGCGCCAGAAGTCCGGAAATGCCGATCACGATGCCCTGGTACAGCGTGAACGAATTGACCTTGTCCTTGTAGGCGTCGGGCTCCCACAGATAGAGCTGCGGCAGCTTGTCGGTGCGCAGTTCGGCGACAAAGGTGATGACGGCGCCGGGATCCAGCGTGATACGGAAGATGTCTGCGGTGGCGCTGTCCTGGCGCTCGGGCCGGTCGCCGGTCGACGGCGTGATGGTCGCGATGCGCGACAGTCCGAGGTCGGGCCACAGCAGGCCCGAGGACACGATGCGATAATGCGGCGCGACGATCAGGCGATCGAGCTGGTCGTCGGTGTTGTTGGCGAGCGCGAACACCACCCAGTTCTGTCCGCCCTCGCGGGCGCGTACCTCGATGCGCCGGACAATGCCGTCGGTGCCGGGCGCGGTGGAGACCTGGATACGGTCGGAGTCGCTGTGCTGGTGGTCGAGCACCGCGGTGAGGTCGATGGCGGGCGCGTCACTGCGGACGCTGACCGCGTCGAGGGCGCGCGCGGGTGCCGCGGCGGCAAAAATCATGAGACCCAGCGCAAGCGGCGCAAGGCACCTGATCAGGCGCAATGTCAGTTCTCCGCGATCAACGACGTTTCCTGCTCGCCGAAGCACCCCGGCGTCGCGCGATAGATGACATGAATATAAAGGAAATCAAAGGGTTTCCGGCTGCCGATCGGGCGCGGGGGTCAGGTCACCAACACAATTTTGCCAATATGTTCGCTGCTCTCCATGCGCCGATGCGCGTCGGCCGCCTTTTCCAGCGGAAACCTGCTGTCCATCAGCGGCTTGACGCGTCCCTCGCGCAGCAGCGGCATCACCTTGGCCTCGATGGCGGCGACCATCGCCGCCTTGTCCGCGTTGCTGCGGGGGCGCAGCGTCGAGCCGGTGTGATGCAGCCGCTTCACCATCAGCCGGGCGAAATTGACGGTGGCCTTGGCGCCGCC
>DATATI010000030.1 GCA_036268875.1 Polyangia bacterium
GCCGGATTGCCCTCGCAATTTCGGCAGGCGGACCGAAGAGATGGGTGCAGCCCGCGACGTCGGCAAAGGCCTCGTCGATGGAAATCCGCTCGACGAGGGGCGTGAAATCGTTGACCACCTTGATGGCGGCATCGCCCAGCCGTTGGTAATCCTTGAAATGGCCGCTGACAAAAGTGAGTTGCGGACACAGTTCGCGCGCCTGCCGTCCCGGCATGCCGCCGCGCACCCCGAAGGCCTTGGCTTCGTACGAAGCGGCAAGCACAACCCCACCTCCGACGGCGATGGGCTTGCTGCGCAACGACGGGTCGAGCAGCTGCTCGACCGAGGCATAGAAGGCATCCAAGTCTGCATGGAGGATGGTGGCCGTCGTTTCCATCCCGAGCGTTCGCCCCTGACGTTTCGAGGAGGGCCCTTCCAGAACATAATGAGAACACACGTTGGCGAGTGTCAAGCCGCACGTGCACGGTTGTTTGCTACCGCCGCTCTGCGCTGGTCAAGCCGGCCAGAGTGAGAGTCGTAAGTCCCGCATTTCAGGGGAGTTCAGATCGAGCGGGAAATTTCGTGATCCAAACATCCGTCGGATTCCCTATTGAATGCCAATTTTACACGGGCTGCGCTATTTCGCGGCTTCCCGGATCTTTCCCTCCTGCTCGGCCGCAAAATGGCGCTCGCGGCAGCCGCCTTGCGTCTTGCGCTGAAGGCTTCGCGATCTGAGCTAAAGCCGTTTCCCGGTAGCCGCCGCGTGCTACGATCGCCGCGGTCACGAGGAGGAAGCCGATGACTGACACCGTTGGTTTTATCGGGCTTGGCAATATGGGCGGGCCGATGGCGCTCAATCTCGTCAAGGCCGGGTTCGAACTGGTCGTGCACGACATCAACCCGGCCAGGGTGGCGCCCCTAGTCGCGGCCGGCGCCACCGTCGAAGCCTCGGCCGAAGCCGTTGCCGCCCAATGCCATCGCACGATCTGCATGGTCGAGACCACCGATCAGGCCGAGTCCGTGATCCTTGGCGAGAAGGGGATTATCCAATCCGCCAAACAGGGTGACATCGTCCTGTGCATGAGCACGATCGACCCGCTTGCCGCGCGCCGTTTTGCCGAATGCCTCGGCGCCAAGGGTGTCGCCATGCTCGATGCTCCGGTCAGCGGCGGCACGCACGGCGCGGCAGCCGCGACCCTGTCGGTAATCGTCGGCGGCCCAGCCGAGACCTTTGCGGCCAGCGAGGACCTGTTCCGCGCGATGGGCAAGAATGTGTTCCATGTCGGTGGTCTCGGGCACGGATTGGCGATGAAGCTGATCAACAACATGCTCGGCCAGATCGCCACTGTCGCAATTGCCGAGGCGCTGGTGTTTGGCAAGAAGGCCGGCCTCGATCCGCATAAGATCTACGAGGTCGTGCGCGTCAGCACCGGCAGCAGCGTGCAGTTCGAGAACCGGGTGCCCCGCATGCTGGCGCGCAATTTTGTGCCGGGGGGCACGATTGACATCTCGTACAAGGACCAAGAGCTCGAAACCACATTTGCGAAGCAGCTCGGCGTGCCGCTGCTGCTCGCCAACGTGACGCAGCAAGTCTACCAGATGGCCCGCGCCGCCGGGCTCAACAAAGAAGACGGCTCATCGATCATCAAGGTGTTTGAGCGGATGGCCGGAGTGACGATCGGCGACGACGACTGAGATTACACCGTCAACCGGTGGAACCGGGCGGCCGGGTACGCACCCGGTCCAGCGTTCCTTAAAGGCGGCGCGGCGCCTTGGTGCTGCGACGCTACGCCCGCCGGATGATCCGCGCCCGAACGATGCCATCTGCGACGCTCAATGGGGTGGCGCCGGACGCGGCGGCGCAGCGCAGCACGTCGCGGGTGATGGCGCCGATGCGCGCGACCGAAGCGAGCACCGCGTCAGGCTGGTCGTCGATGGTTTCTTGGTGGAAGTCGATGACGCCGCCGGCATTCGCCAGATAGTCCGGCACGAACACGATGCCGCGTACCGCCAACGCGGCGTCGTGCCGCGCCTCCGCAAGCTGGTTATTGGCACCGCCGCAGACGACGCGGCAGCGCAGGCAGGGGATGGTCGCGTCATTCAGCACCGCGCCGAGCGCCGCCGGGGCGAACACGTCGACGTGCTGGGCGTGGATTTCCTCCGGTGCCGCCAAGGTCGCGCCGTAGGAAGCGGCGGCCTGCGCGCAGCGGTTCCCGTCAAGGTCACTGACCACCAAAGCCGCCCCCGCCGCCGACAAGTAGCCGCATAATGGCATACCGACATTGCCTAGCCCCTGGACGGCGACTCGCAGCCCCTCCAAGTCGCTGCGGCCGAGGCAGACCTCGGCAGCGGCGCGCAGGGCCTCGAACACGCCGAACGCGGTCGCGGGCAACGCTTGCTGCGCAGCCGCCGTCGCCCCCGCGGTACGGCACGTCACTTCCCGCATGATTATCAAGTCCGCGAGCGTTGTGCCCACGTCCTCGGCGGTAATGTAGCGGCCGCCGAGGCCCTCGATGATGCGACCCATCGCGTGCAGCAGCGCCGGCGTCTTGTCGCGGCGCGGGTCGGCGATCATCACCGACTTGCCGCCGCCATAGGGCAGTTCGCAGATCGCCGCCTTGTAGGTCATGCCGCGCGAGAGGCGCAGCACGTCGGTCATCGCGTGCTGTTCGCTG
>DATATI010000031.1 GCA_036268875.1 Polyangia bacterium
TCACGCATACGTCGCTCATCTTGTCGCCCAGATCGCATCCAATCGTCTCGGTGGTAGAGTTCTCCATGGCCGCCTTCTCCTTTGCACCTCGAGTGCGTTTTCACCCGCAGAATAGTCTGCGGGCCAGGGGGTGGCGGCCGATTCACCTCATCTGAACGCCAAGGCGTTGGACGGACAAATTCAAGCTGTCGTTCGAACCACCCTATCCACGCCCCGAAAGATCCAGTGATGCCAATCGCTCGAGCCAATGCGCTTTTCGAAAAACTGGACGGTGGACTGACGGGCATCCGTCTCTACGGAATCGCGCCGCCGAAGTTAGCATCGGAACCCGATCAGCTGCGTGAGATCGCAGCTCAGCAGGTAGCCCGGCTTCGTGTCCTCGCGCCTGAAGGCTTGGTCGTCTATGACATCCAGGACGAGCCGGGACGCGGTGGTCAGGCACGCCCTTTCCCGTTCCTACCCACCGTCGACCCTGAGGTTTACGCGTACGACGCGCTTGCCGAACTCGCGATTCCGAAGATCGTGTACCGATGTGTCGGGGCGCACTCGCGCGAAGTGCTCTCGAGCTGGATCGACACGGTGCGGGCAGCGGCCGGCCGGCGCCTCAGCGTCTTTGTCGGCGCACCTCGTGGACGGTCGCACAGCCCGGGTGTGTCGCTGACTGAGGCATATGCGCACGCGCGCGATTGTCCGAACCTGGTCCTCGGTGCAATCGCCATAGCCGAGCGGCACGGCGCGAAAGAAGATGAGCACCAGCGGATGCTCGTCAAGCAGGACCGCGGGTGCCGCTTCTTCATCACGCAATCGGTGTACGACGCCGCCTCAACAAAGTCATTGCTTTCCGATTACGCACTGTCACTGCAGGCGTCCAGCCGCTCGCCCGCTCCTATAGTGCTCACGTTTTCGCCGTGCGGCTCGGTGCGCACGCTCGAGTTCATGAAGTGGCTCGGCATTTCGTTCTCGCGATGGCTAGAGAACGAACTGCGCCATTCTGCCGACACGCTGGAGCGCTCTGTCGACCTGTGCGAAAGCGTATTCACCGACGTGCAGGACTATGCCCGCGAAAAGCACTTGCCAATCGGCATCAACGTCGAGAGCGTCTCCATTCGCAAGTCGGAGATCGACGCTTCAGTGGAACTCTATCGGCGCTTGAGCTCACGTCTCGATGGGTAAGACCAACTGTTCGCTGCCGCCCAACTCATCCTTTACTACGCCCCGCGGGCCCCGATCCTTTACTACGCAGCAACACCGGGCGGAAGGAGCGAATGATGATCGTCAATGGCAGTTGCCTGTGCGGCGGAATCAAATATCAGGTCGACGGCGCAATTGGAGAAGTGGTGAACTGTCACTGTTCCATGTGCCGCAAGGCCACCGGGGCCGCGTTCCGCACCCGGGGCGCCGTCGCTGCGCCGGCCTTTCGCTGGGTGACCGGGGAGGAACTGCTCTCGAAGTACGAGTCCTCGCCGGGACAGACCCGCACGTTCTGTCGAGTCTGCGGCGCCACCCTGGTCACCTTCTTCCGCGACCATCCCGACCAGCTCGGGCTTCCGCTGGGTACGCTCGACGACGATCCCGGCGTCAGACCTTCAGCCCACGTCTTCGTGGCGTCCAACGCACTGTGGTTCGAGATCACCGACGGGCTGCCGCAGTTCCGCCGCGAGAGCGTTGAACGAACGAGAACCGATTTGCCTGGCGCCCACCGCGATCCAGGGCGTTAAGAAGCGTTCGCACGAAACCGAGCGGTTCATCTCATTGCCGTCCGTTGACCTGCAATTTGGCTTGGGCGGCACGCCTGGAAACCTGCTCAATCCTTCGAACGTCGCTGGGCTAGCCATCAATTAGCAGCCGTCGCCCGCCGGTTTATTGACCGTCATTGACCAGACTGACCACCGCAGCCCGATGAATGCTGCGCCGCACGATTGAAGGGCGACCCGGCGGATCGTGAAATTCGGCGCGGGTGTGATTATGGTTAGGGAGGAACGTATATTTGCTGTACCGTTTCCGTATTGCCTCATACCATCGGGGAGCGTTTCTTGAATAAATTAAGCGCGTGTCGGTTGTCGGTTGGGATCTGGGTGGCGACGCTGGTGCTGGCTGCTGCGACGGTCAGCTGCACCAATAGCACGCCCCCCAACCAGAACGGCCGTGGGCCGACCGACGGTTCGGCCGACGGAAGCAAAAAAGACGGCGGCGCCGACGTGGCCTGCCTGACGGCGGCCGCCCCGCGCAAGACCCTGGGGACGGTCTGCGCCTGCGACGGTGATTGCGACAGCGGATTTTGCGTCGACGGGGTCTGTTGCGCATCGGCCTGCCAGGACAACTGCAAGGCCTGCAATGTCCCCGGCATGATGGGCACCTGCGCCTTCGTCCCCACTGGTATCAAACCGCGCAGCGCCGCCACCTGCGCGGCGTCGCCGATGGCCAGCTGTGGACAGGACGGCACCTGCGACGGCAGCGGCGCCTGTCGGCAGTACCAGGCAGGCACGGTCTGCCTGGCCGGCACCTGCGATGGGGCGGCCGTCAGCGGCATCAACGTCTGTAATGGCTCCGGTCGCTGCGTGCCCGGCAGCTTGAAGATTTGCGTGCCGTACACCTGCAACCAGGCGCAGAAGGATTGCGCGTCGGCCTGCACGACCAGCGCCGACTGCTCGACGGGCCACACCTGCGTGAATGGAAGCTGTGGACCCAAGCCAAAAGGCGCGGTCTGCACCAAAGATGACGACTGCGAGCTCGGCAATTGCTATGACGGCGTCTGCTGCGAATCCACCTGCAAAGGCGCCTGCGTGTCCTGTAATCTGGTTGGCCACGAAGGCAGCTGCTGGCCGATCGCCGTCGGCCTGGCCGATCCGCGCGGCGTCTGCAAGGACGGCGGCCCCGCCAGCTGCGGGCAGACCGGCTCGTGCGATGGCGAAGGCAACTGCGACAAGTACTCGCGCGGGACCGTCTGCTCGCCGCCGATCTGTTCGGGTGACCGACTGCTGACGGCGGCCACCTGCGACGGGCAAGGCGCCTGCAGCCCGCCCGACGTGAACGACTGCCCGCCCTACCGCTGCATCAACGGCAGCTGCAAAGTCCCCTGCACCGCCGACACCGACTGCCAGCCCGGCCACGCCTGCGTGAACGGAAGCTGCGGACCCAAACAGCCGGGCCAGGTTTGCGCCGCCAACACTGAATGCGCGTCCAACTTCTGCGTCGACGGCGTCTGCTGCGACCAGGCCTGCACCGGCGCCTGCCGCAGCTGCTCGCTGCCGTCGTCGAAGGGCCGCTGCACCAACCTGCCGGACGGCGCCGCCGATTCGCGCAACATGTGCAAGGACATGGGCGCGCCGAGCTGCAAGACCGACGGCCGCTGCGACGGCGGCGGCGCCTGCCGCCGGTACAAGACCGGCACGCCTTGCGCCAACGAATCCTGCAGCGGCAACGTCTACACGCCGGGTTCGACCTGCGACAACAACGGCAACTGCGCGGCGCCCATGTCGCGTTCGTGCGCGCCCTTCGCCTGCAACGGCAACAAGTGCTTTGACGCCTGCACGCAGGACGGAAACTGCGTGCCGCCCAACGTCTGCAACGGCAACTCGTGCGGCAAGAAGATGCCGGGCGCCTCGTGCAACAACAACACGGAGTGCCTGTCTAACTTCTGCGCGCAGGGCGTCTGCTGCGGCACCGCCTGCGCCGGACCGTGCAAGTCGTGCGCGCTCACCAACTCGCAGGGCACCTGCACCAACGTCCCGACTGGTCAGCCCGACACCACCAAGACCTGCGTCGACCAGGGCGGCGCCACCTGCGGCACCAACGGCAAGTGCCAAGGCGGCGGCTGCCAGAAGTACGCTGCCGGAACGTCGTGCAAGGATCCCACCTGTCCGGCCAACACCACCAACTTCACCCCGCGCGCGACCTGCGACGGCGGCGGCAACTGCGTGACGCCCGCGGCGTCGTCGTGTGTGCCGTTCAAGTGCGGCACCGCCGCCTGCAAGGCGACCTGTGCCGCCGACGCCGACTGCTCAGCCGGCAACGTCTGCACCAACGGGTCGTGCGGCCTGAAGCCGGCAGGCGCCACCTGTTCCATCAACGGCGAGTGCTCGGCCGGTCAGTGCGCGCAAGGCGTCTGCTGCAACAGCGCCTGCAACACCGCTTGCGTATCGTGCAACCAAGCCGGCAACGTCGGCACGTGCAAGCCGCTGGCGGCGAACACCTCCGACAGCCGCTGCGTCGACACCGGCGCCCCCAGCTGCGGCACCAACGGCAAGTGCGACGGCAACGGCGCCTGCCAGAAGTACGCGGCCGGCACCCAGTGCGTGCCGCCGTCGTGCCCGGCCGGCACGTCGACGAAGACCCTGGCCAAGACCTGCAACGGCACGGGCGCCTGCGCGAACGGCGGTACCACCACCAGCTGCGGCACCTTCCTGTGCAACGGCACCAACGATTGCATCAACAACTGCCGCACCACCGCCGACTGCGTAGTGCCGAACCTGTGCGATCCGAAGAACAACCTGTGCGGCAGCCGCCAGCCCGCCGGTGGGAACTGCACCACCGGTAACGACTGCCAGACCGGTCTGTTCTGCACCGACGGCGTCTGCTGCAACTCGAATTCGTGCGGCACCTGCGCGGCGTGCAACGTGGCCGGCAGCCGGGGCAACTGCACCAACCTGCCCGCCGGCACCGACGAGCCGCACGGCGCGTGCCCGGCGCAAAGTCCGCTGGTCTGCGGCCAGACCGGCGCGTGCAACGGCATGGGCGCCTGCAGCAGCGTCGCCGGCGGCACCGCCTGCGGAACCGCCGGCTGCGCCAACGGCTCGTTCACCCCGCGCGGCATGTGTACCGGCGGCGGTGCCTGCACGCAGAACGCGGTCGACTGCCACGGGCTGGTCTGCGATCCCACCACTGGATGCAAGGCCAGCTGCACCACGAACGCCGACTGCACCGGCGGTCTCATCTGCAATCTCGACGGCACCTGCGGCGCCAAGAAAGCGAACGGCGTATCGTGCAACGCCGCTGGCAACGGCAGCGACTGCCAGAGCGGCCACTGCGTTGGTGGCGTCTGCTGCGGCAGCGCCTCCTGCCCCACCTGCCAGAGCTGCAGCACCGGTACCTGCGCGGCGGTCGCCACCGATCCGGCCTGCACC
This sequence comes from Polyangia bacterium, assembly GCA_036268875.1. Taxonomy (GTDB): domain Bacteria; phylum Myxococcota_A; class Polyangia; order Fen-1088; family Fen-1088; genus DATKEU01. The sequence continues at coordinate 5,124 of DATATI010000031.1, forward strand.
GATCAGGGCGCCGCCAGTTGCGGCACCAGCGGCTGCAACAACGGCGTGTGCGGCACCTACCCGAACGGCACCATGTGCGGCGGCACCGGCGCCAGCTGCAACAACAACGTCCTCACCAAGGCCGCCACCTGCATGAACATGTCGTGCATGGCGCAGACCCAGGACTGCATGGCCAAGATCTGCGACGCCGGCATGGCGGCTTGCCGCAACTGCGCCCCCGGCACCGACTGCGGTTTGCGGATCTGCGATCCGAATGGCATGTGCCGTGACTGCAACAACAACACCGATTGCGGCGGCAAGATCTGCAGCGGCGGTTCGTGCCAGAAGTGCACCAGCGACGGCGCTTGCGGCGGCAAGATTTGCGGCACCGACGGCACGTGCCACAACTGCATGCAGATGGAGTGCGGCGCCAAGGTTTGTAAGAACGACGGCACCTGCCAAGACTGCGCGAACACCGCTCAATGCGGCGGCCAGATCTGCGACACAGGTTCGTGCCGCGCTTGCAACCCCCAGACCGCCGATTGCGGCAACCAGATTTGTGACACCGGTTCGGGCATGTGCCGCAAGTGCACGCAGGCCGATTGCGACCCCCAGATCTGCGACAGCGGAACCGGCGCCTGCCGCGCCTGCACCCAGGCCGACTGCGACGCCTCGGGGATGATCTGCACGGGCGGGCAGTGCATGCCGCCCCCGCCGCCGCCAGTGGATTGATCGACGCGCCCGCCGGCGCTAGCCTCTGGGGGCAAGGCGCGCTCTTCGTCGTGGATGAACCGAACGCTTCCGATCCGCCATCCGTCACGGCGGCGCAGTACCTGGACCATGTCCTTGGCTGGTTCCTGCAGCAGGATCGCGCCATCCTGGGACCGCTCCTGGGCCAGGGCACGTATCTGTCGCCCGACGATCTCGCCGGCGTGCGCGCGGCGCTGGCGCGCGAGGCGCCGCTGACCGCGGACCAGTTCGACGCCCTGGTTCGCTTCGCCAACATCATGCCGGGGATCGCCAGCGCCCACCCCGGCGCGCCCGCCTGCAACCTGGGCGATGTGCTGACCGCCGTCCGCACCACGCCCTCCGTCGACGAGCGCTGGACCTGGACGTTCCAACCCAAGCCAGACGCTGACGTGCTGGCCAAGCTGGAGGTGCGCGAAACCTCTCTTGGCCTGGCGAAGAATCAGCGCGCCAACCGCGAATCCTGGTGGGCGCACGGCGAACGCAACCGCACCTTCGTTGAGGACGCCATCGAACAGATGGAAAACCGCGAGGTCGTCGTCCTGCTTGGTGTCGGTCCCGGCACCGACCTTCCCCTGGCCACGCTGGCGCGCAAGTTCGATCGCCTGCTGCTCATCGACATCGACGGCGCCCAGTTGGAAGAGACCGCCGCCCGAGTCTTCCCCGCGCCGGACACCCGCGACCGGGTGGCGCTGCTGCCGATGGATCTCACCGGTGTCAACCAATCGCTGGTCAACCGGGTGGACGAGCTCCTGGCCGACGCCCGCGACGCCGCCGACGCCGTCGAGGTGATCGGCCGCCTGGCCCGTTCGTATCGCCTGCCCGAGGGCCCCCAGATCCTGCCGCCGCTGTTGCGCGCCGATCTGATGGTGTCGAGCTGCGTGTTAAGCCAGATCAGCTGGCCCCAGCGCCGGTACGCCAGCGCCCGTCTGGCCGAACGCTTCGGCGCCCTGCCGGCGGTGCTGGCGCGTCCCTGGAACCTGGCCTGGACCGAGTTCGAGCTGCGCGTCCAGCAGGATCACATCAACGGCCTCTGCGGCCAGTCGGACGTGGTGGCCCTGACCTGCGACACCGTCAACCACAAGACTGCCCTTGATCACGCCGGGACCGAACGCGTCCTCGGCACGGACATGTTCTTTCTGCACGCCCGCAGTCTGCGCGATCGGCTGCCGCAGTTTCTGTCCGTCGATCGCGCGGCCGCCTGGCCGTGGAGTCTGCTGGCCGCCACGCGGAAAAATCCCGAAGGCGTGCGCGTCGACGTCGAGGCCTACGTGCTGCACGATCCGCAGACCCCGCCGCCCGAAGCGTAATCGCCGGCACCGAAAGGCGCGCCACGGATCGGCGCCGCCCTCGGGAACCAAAAAACCAGGGATTTCGTCGCGTTAGTTTCGGGAGCCTTGCTTGGTTTCCAGTTGGGCTAATGGTAACTTCGTCGCTCTTCGCCATCGGCCGCCGCGTCGATCCGCGACCGGGCGGAACCAACCCCCACGATGCCGACCGTTCGTGAGTACGAAGCCGCCTTGCAAAGGAACCCCGCGGACGCGGAGGTTTTCGCGGCCTTGCGGAAAGCGTACCGCCAGGCCCAGCAACACGACCGACTGGTGGTGCTGTATGAAACGCGCGCCCAGGCCATCGACGACGGCTCGAAGGCGGCCGAGCTATTCTACCTGGCCGCCGAGCTGCGCCTGGATCAGCTGGGAGACCCCACCGGCGCCGAGGCCGATCTGGCCAACGCCGTCGACCGCGACCCCACGCACATCCGGGCCACCTCGCGCCTGAAGGACATCTACCGCGAACAAGGCCGCACCCCCGATTACATGGCCATGCTGGAGATGGAGGCCGCCGCCGTCGCCCGCACCCACGATCCCGCGCGCATCGCCGAGCTGCAGTCGGAGATGGGGCAGCTTTTCGTCAACCACTTTGCCCGCCTGGAACGCAGCGTCCGCAACACGCAGCGACCGACCAAGCTGACCGCCGACCACGTCAAGGCCATCGAATCGGCGCGCAAGATCTACCGGGCGCTGGGCGACTACCGCAACGTGGTCCGGCTCTACGAGCTGGAGCTGGAAGGCACCACCGACGCCAAACGGCGCGCCGATCTGCTGCTGGCCATCGGGCGCGTGCTGGCGGAAAAGCTGGAAGAGCTGGACGCCGCCGCCCAGCGCCTGGGCGAGGTGGTGCGCCTGCGCCCGCGCGATGACAAGGCGCTGGAGTTACTGGCGTCGATCTACGCCAACCCGAACTGGGTCGGCGCCGATGGGCCCGAACGATCGGCCGCGCTGTCGATCCAGGTGGCGTGCCGCCGACACGAGACCGGCGACGACGCGAACGCCGTGGCGGCGCTGCGCAAGGCTTTGTCCGCTGTCCCCGGCCACGTCGAATCGTCGGCGCTGCTGGAGGACATCTATCGCCGCGGCCGCCAGTTTCATGAGCTGGACCGTTACTTCCGCGAGCGCATCGCCGCCGCCGCCAGCAACGACGAGCGCATCGAGTTTCTGTACAAACGCGCCGAGCTGTCCGAGCGCGATCTGGCCGACAAGGCCGAGGCCCAGCGGATCTACGGCGCCATCGCCCTCCTGGAACCGCCGACCGGCCCGGCCTGGCAGCGCCTGGCCGAATTGCTGGGCGGCAGCGGCGACTACGCCAAGCTGGCCGAGCTGCGAGAAAAACAGCTGGAGGCCATCGAAGATCCGGAGGTCCGGGTCCCCATCATGGCCGAGCTGGCCACGCTTTACCGGGATCGGCTGGGCGACAAAGAACAAGCCGCGGTCTATCTGCACGCCGTGCTGCAGATCGAACCCGACAACGAGGCTGTGCAGAAGGCCTACGCCGATCACTTCCGCGAGAAGGGCGATTGGAACGCGCTGGTCGAGCTCTTGGAGTTCTCCGTCGAGCAAGCGCAGGCGCGCAACGCGCCCATTGACGAGGTGGTGCGGCAACTGGAAGAAGTCGCCACCACCGCCGAGAAGAACCTGACCGAACCGGCGCGCGCCCTGGACGCCTGGCGGCGCATCGAAGATCTGCAGCCGTCGTACGCCCGGGCCCGCGAGGCGCAGCGGCGCCTGCTGCTGAAAGACAAGAACTGGGAGGGCATGGCCGGCTTGCTGGAGCGCGAGGCGGCGCTGCAGACCGAGCCAGGCCAGCGCGCCGAGACCCTGCGCCGCGCGGCGCAGATTCACCGCGAAAAGCTGCGGAACTCGGCCCGGGCGATCGAGATCTACAAGGACATCCTGCGCGCCGAACCGCACGACGCGGTGGCCTTGCGCGCGCTGGTGGAGATCTTCGAGCGCGAGGAAGACTTCGCCGGCCTGGCCAAGACGCTGCGCGAGCAGATCGATCTCACGGCCGCCAAGCAGGAGAAGGTCAGCCTGCTGCGCCGCCTGCTGGCCATCGACGACGAACGCCTGGCCAACCTGACCGAGGGCGCCTGGGCGGCGACGGAGATCTTGCAGATCGTCCCCGGCGATCGCGACACCCTGACTCGCCTGGAAGGAATCCTGGAACGCGCCGGCGACCACGCCAAACTGGTCGAGGTCCTGGAACAGCACACGGCGGTGGCCAGTAACACCGACGAGAAGGTGCCGCTCGTGCGTCAGGTGGCGGAGATCTATCAGACCAAGCTCGCCGACCTGCCGCGCGCCGCCGAACACTGGGAGGAAGTAGCGCGCCTCGATCCCGGCGACGCGCGCGCCCTGGAAGCGCTGACCACGATCTATACCGAGTCGGAGAAATTGCCCGAGCTGGCGCGCGTCCTGGACCTGCAGGTCGAGCGTCTGTCCGCCGAGCCGGCGCAGCAGGCCGAGTGCGTGCGGCGGCTGGCGCTGCTGTCCGAAGGTCCGCTGCACGATCTGCCGCGCGCCCAAAAATACTGGGAGACGTTGATCGAGCTTTCGCCCACTGACGGCGAAGCGCTGGACGCTCTGTCGCGCATCTACGAGAACGACGGCGACTGGGCCACGCTGATCCGCATCCTGGACCGCCGGGTGGCCCTGGCCAAGGAACCGGCCCGCGCCGCCGAGTTGGCCCTGCTGCGCGCCAAGGTGCTGGATGAAGAGCTGCAAAATCCGGTGGAGTCAGCGCAGGTGCTGGAGCACCTGATTGCCGAGCTGGATCCGCGCAACCTCACCGCCAACCAGCGTCTTCGCGCTCTTTACGAACGGGCCGGCGACTGGGAGCGGGTGGTCAAGGTGGCCGAACGGCAACTGTTCCTGATCGAGGACCCGGCCGCCCGCGCCCCGCACGCGCTGGAGGTGGGCCTGCTGTGGCGCGATCGCCTGCACGACGATCGCAAGGCGGTGACCGCGTTCGAACGCGTGCTGGAGATCGACAGCGACAATCTGGAAGCCATCACCGCGCTCGGCCCGCTGTACGCCCAGGCGGGCGACTGGCAGCGGCTGATCTTCACCGACGAGAAGCTCTTGGATCGCTGCGAGGAGCCGCTCGAGCGGCGGCGGCTGATGCTGGAGATCGCCCGCTTGTCGGAAAGAGAGATGGGCGAGCCGCGACGGGCCTTCGAGTGGCTCAAGCGCGCCTACGCCGAATCACCCGACGAAGAGACCTTGCGCCTGGTCGACGAAGCGGCGGCCAAGCACAGCCTGAACGAAGAGCTGATCCAGATCTACGAAGGCTCGCGCGCCCGGGCGGCGGATCCGGCGGCGCAGCTGGCCGCGGCGCTGAAGATCGCCGTCATCTGCGAGGATAAGCTGCACGATCCGGCGCGCGCCTTCAGCGTACTGCGCGAGGCGCTGCCGTCAGATCCAACCGGCCGCGAGCTTTTGCCTCTGCTGGAAGGCCTGGCCGAACGCACGTCCAACTGGACCGGTCTGCTGGAAGTTTATGCGGCGGTGGCGCGCGCCCGACCCGAGCAGGGCGAACGCGTCGAGCTTTTGCGCCTGCGCGCCGGCGTGCGCGAAAAAAACCTGGGCGATCCGGCCGGCGCGCTGGACGAGACCATGCGCGCGTTCGTTCTGCAGCCGCAGAATCTGTCGGTGCAAGACGAAGTGCTGCGCCTGGCTCGGGCCACCGGCCGCTGGGAAGACGCGCTGACCGTGCAAGGTCAGCTGTTCGCCCTGGCCGACGATCTGGGCACCAAGCTGACCGTGGCCCGCAACGCTGCGCAGCTGGTCGAGGTCGAGGTCAAGGATCTGGTGCGCGCCTTCCGCGCCTACCTGAACGCCTTCCGCCTGGCGCCCGACGATCCGGAGATCACCGGCCACCTGTGGCGGCTGGCGGCGGCGATCGGGCGTTTTGAAATCATGGAGCCCGCGACGGCGGCCGCGCCCACGCCGGCGCCGGTGGCGGCGCATCCCGCCCCGGTCGACGTTGACCTCGATGATCTGCACGTCGCCGAATCCGTCGACGACAGCGGCGCGCTGGAGCTGTCCGACGACGAGCTGTTCGACGAGGTCGATGAGGACGGCGGCGCCGGCGGCGCCGATGGCGCGCCGGAATCCACCGCCGCCGACGCGGAAGCCGATGCCACCATCCCGATGCCGCGCGTGCCGACGCCGCTGCCGGGACCGCCGCGAACCAAGACCATCCCGCCGCCACCTCCGGCCGCCACCCAACCGCCGCCGACGCCGGTCCGCCGCCCGCCCGAGCGCCCGGCGCGAGCGACGTTCGAGACGCCCTGGGAAGAGCTGGCCGCCGCCTACGAATCGCTGCCGCCCGCCGACACCACCAAGCGCCACCAGCGCCTGCTGAAAATCGCGGAGATCTGGGAGCGCGGCCAGCACGACATCACCCGCGCGGTGAACACGTTGGAACGCGCCTTCCGTTTGAACTCGGACGATCCGGTCACCCGCCGCGAGCTGGAACGCCTGGCCAAGGCGCACGACCTCTGGGATCGCCTGGCCGCGATTTATCTGGGCAGCGTCGACGAATTCAGCGACGCCGCCCGGTCGGTGGCCCTGCACCACGACGTGGCCCGCATGCGCGAGGGCCTGGGCCAGGTCGACAAGGCCGAGGCGCTGTACGAGGCCATCCTGCGTTTGAAATCAGACGATCGCGAAGCGCTGGACGGCGTTGAGACGATCTACCGCGATCAGCACCGCTGGCAGGAGCTGGCGAATCTACTGGAACGGCGGACCAGCGGCGCCCTGGAATCGAAGCTGACCGCGCCGCTGCGGCGAAGCAAATTTCGCGAGCTGGCCGAGCTTTACGAGGTGCGGTTGGAAAAACCTTATGAAGCGATCGGCACGCTGGAGAAACACGCCACCGACCTACGCAACCAGGCGACCAACGAGGCCAATGACGAGGCAGGTATCGCCGAAGCGGGCAACGGCGCGACGGCCAACAACGAATCCAGCGGCGCCGACTCCGTCCGCGACAGCAGCGAGGCGCTGAGAGCCGAGACCCTGGCGGTCAGCGAAAGTTTGTCGCGGATGTACTCGCGCGTGGGGCTGTGGGCCAAGGTCGTGGACAACGTTCACCTGCAGGCCGAGCTGACCGCCGACCGGAGCCGCGCCCGCGCTTTGCGCTTGCAGCTGGCGTCGATCTACGAAGCCGAACTGGGTCTGCCGGATCGGGCCATCGACGCCTATCAGGCGATCCTGACCCACGCGCCCGACGACGGCGAGGCGCTGAGCGCTCTGGATCGCTTGCTGGAAGCGCACGGCCGTTTCGAGACGCTGCAAGAGGTGCTGGCCAAGCGGGCGGCGCTGTCCAGCGGCGAGCAGCGCCTGAAGCTGGTGCGCCGGCGGGCGAAGATCCTCGAAGAGAAGATGGGCAACCCGGAAGCGGCGGCCGCCTGCCTTCGCGATCTGGGCGCCGACGCCATTGCCGACAACGATCTGCTGGCCGCGCTGGTGCGCAACCTGCGGCGGGCCGGCCTGGCCCACGAAGCAGCGCGCATCCTGGGACAGAAGATCGATGCCGAGAAGAAACGCCGCGGGCGCGCGGCGCGGGCCCGCGTGGCGGCGCTGAATCTGGAGCTGAGCCTGATCAAGCTGGACGATCTCAACGACGCCGACGGCGCGAGAGAGAGCGTCGAGGCGGCGCTGGTGGCGTCGCCGGAGAACCTGGCGGCGCTGGCGGCGCTGGCCCGGCTGTACCTGAAAGCGAACGACTTTGAACACTATGCCGAGACCCGCGGGCGGCAGGCGCGCGCTCTGGCCAAGGGCGATAAGGCGGCCGCGGTCGAGGCGCTGCTGGACGCCGGCCGCGTCTATGGCGAACAGGTGGCGTCCGCCGAGAAAGCGCGCGCCAGCTTCGAAGAGGCGCTGAAGCTGGATCCCCACAGCACCCTGGCCTTGCGCGCGCTGGCCAGCGCGCTGGCGGCGCAAGGTGCCTGGGAAGACGCCACCTTCGTGCTGAACCGTCAGCTGGAATTGACCGAAGCGCCCGAGGGGCGCGCCGCCATTCTCACCGAGCTCGGCCGCGCCGCCTGGGAAGGGGCGAACGACGCCGCCACCGCCACCCGGCGCCTGGAAGAGGCGCTGGCCCTGGTCCCGGATCGCGTGCCCGCCATCGCGCTTATCGCCGACATTTATTACAAGGAAGGCCAGTGGGAAAACGCCGAGAAGCGTTTGACCGAGGCGGTGCGCTGGCTGCGCGGGCAGCCGCCGCAGATGGCGCTTTTGTACCAGCGCCTGGCCGAGGTGCACGAACGGCTGGGCAAGCTGGAGGACGCTTACCGGCAACTGCTGGAGGCGGATCGCATGGGCCCCGGCCAGTTGATGATCAAACTGGCGCTGGGCGAGAATCGTTTCCGTGCCAGCAAATGGCGCGAGGCCGCGCAACATCTGAGCGTGCTCGGCGATCACCCGGACGCCGCCGGCTATCCCGAGGAGGTGGCGGACGCCCTGGCCCACGGCGCGCAGGCCGAGATCAAACAGCGCCGCCCGGAACGCGCCATCGCCCTGTACGAAGCGGCCCTGCGGCTGCGCCCCACGCACCAGCCGTCGCTGCGCGCGCTGGCCGACCTGGGGCAGGAACGCGGCGAGCCGCACCAGGCGGCGACCTACCTGCGCCGGCTGGCCGACGCCACCAAGGACCCCGCGGATCGAGCAGCGCTGCTGGAACAGCTGGGCGATCGCTACGTCGACGTGGCCGAGCCTCCGCAGGCGCTGGCGGCGTACGGCCAAGCACTGGCGCTGGGCGGTGAGCCCAGCGACGTGCAGGTGCCGCTGCTGGAAAAGACGTTGAAGCTGCAGCGGACCACCGGCGACATCGAAGGCGCCGCCCGCACGTCGAAGCAACTTCTGGATCTGGTGAAGGATCCGCAAGAACGCACCACGCGGCGGCGCGAGGCGGCGCTTCTGATGGCCGAGCAAGATGCCGCCGGCGCCTTGATCCTGATCGAGCAAATGCTGGAAGAAAGTCCGGTCGACGAGCGCGCCCTGGCCATGCTGTGCGATGTCTCGAGCACGCTGGGGCGCAAGCAGGGCCTGGAGCAGCGGCTGGCCAGTGTGCTGCCCGAGCTGCCCGCGCCGCCCGCCGACGACGCGGAGGCCATCCGACGCCGCGCCGATCTGTGGGAGCATCTCGGCTCGCTCCGCCTGGCCAGCGGCGCGGATGGCGCCGACGGGGCACTGGGCGCGCTGGTGAAGGCCATCGAGCTTGACCCGCGCCGGCTGACGGCGCGCGAGAAGCTGGCCGGTCTTTACGGCGAGGGTCCCGAGCACGCCGACGCCGCCGCCGAGAACTTGCGCGTGCTGCTGGCCGCCGACGTGGCCCGCCCCGACGGGCTGCGCGCGCTGGCCGGCTATTACGCGCGGCGCGGCCTCATCGATCGGGCGCGCTGCTGTTACGAGGTGCTGGACGTCCTCGATGCCGCCGAGGCGGACGAGCGCGCTTTCCTGGCGGCGCACCCGACGCTGGAGATGAAGCCCGACGATCCATACCCCGGCGCCGTCGACGAGGCGGATCGCGCCGCGCACCTGACGCTGCCCGAGTCGACCAAGATGGCGGAGGTCTTCTCATCGCTGTGGGAAGGCACGCCTGGATTAGCGGTGGGCCAGACCGTCGAGGAGCTGGGCGTATCGGCGCAGGACAAGATCTCGCCCATGTCCGACCTTGATCTCGGCAAGATCTACGGACAGGTCAGCAAGGCGCTGGGCAACAAGAAGACCGCGCTTTACATCAAGATGGACGGCGCCACGTTCGACCTGGCGATGGCGGTGCAGTCCCCGCCGGCGCTGGTGATCGGGCCCGAGCTGGGCCTGGGCGCGCGCCACGCCGAGATGCGTTTTCAGATCGGCCGCGGCATCGAGCTGACCCGGCCCGAATACATCCTGGCCGCCGGGCTGCCGCCGCGCGAGTTCGCCCACCTGTTCGCCAGCGTGCTGAAGGCGTACCACCCGCGCCACTCGCGCCGGCCGGCCAACCCGAACGACGCCAGCAACGACCAGATGCTGAAGCTCAAGCGCAGCGTTCCCTACAAGATCTCCAAGCGCCTGGCCGAGCTGTTCGGCGCGCTGGGCTCGACGGCCTGGAGCTCGATCGAATGGCGGAGCCTGGTGCAGCAGACCGGCAACCGCGCCGGCCTTCTGGTCTGCGGCCAGCTCAAGACAGCGGTGAACGTGGTGCTGGCTGAACGCCCCGGCGCGCACAAGACTGATGGGGGCGAACCCTCAGGCGATGAGCTGCGGCGAATGGCGTCGGCGCATCAGCCGCTGAAAGCGCTGCTGCAGTACGCGATCAGCGAAGACTACTTTCACCTGCGTGAAAAGCTGGGCACCGCGGTGGTCGGCGCGGTCGCGGCATGATCGCGGGCGGACGGGCGCTCGGCCGCGGCAGCCCTCGTCGGCGCCTCGGGCGTGCCAGAAGCCCGTCCACCGTCAAAAACCCGTAACGGGATTTTGACGCTGTTCCGACGGCGGTAACCGTCAGGAAGCGGACCGACGGCGTAGGTGCACAGCTCGGAGGCCGGCTTCCAGGGCATCCGAGCCTCTTCCATGCGCGCCAGCAAGCGGTTGACATCATTTTGAAAGTCGATGTCCGAACGAATGTCGCCGGGCTGGGTCAGAGTGCGGCGCACGCCTGGGGCGGCGACCATGCGCACACTGTCAGTCTTTGCCGAAGCGCTCACGGAGCTGAGATAAAGCATGATTTGCGCCAGAAATTCATCGGCCGCCCGCGCCCAACGTTGCGTGGCGTGGCAAATGGCTTCACGCGCTGGAGACACCCATGCGCCTGAACCCGCCGGGAACCCGGTGTGGCAAAAAAACGTCGCCTGAACTCAGGTTGTGTGGCGTTTCAGTGATGGCTACGATTGTCCAATGGGAGTTATGTATTCGCTCGCACGCTTAACTTGGGTTGTCTGCATCGCGCTGACCCTGGGGTCATGTGGGCAGCGGACCAACCCCGCCTATGTCGGTGCGGCACCGGTCGACAGCGGCAGTTCTGATCTGTCCCCCGCCGTCGACGGCCAGGGTGATGGCGGCAGCATCCGCGGCTGTTCGCTGCCCCTGCTTATGTGCAGCGGTGATTGCGTCGACCTGCAATCCAGCAGCGCTCATTGCGGCGCGTGCGACACTGTCTGCTCCCCTGACAAGATCTGTTCGCAAGGAACGTGCGTGTGCGACGCCGCGCAAACCCTGTGTGATGACACCTGCATCGATCTCCTCAAGAGCGCCGCCCACTGTGGTGACTGCGACACGGCGTGCACCGACGCCATGGTTTGTTCGCAGGGCGCGTGCGCGATCAGCTGCACCGACCCGCTGGTCAATTGCAGCGGCAGTTGCGTGGACCAGCAATCCGACAGCATGAACTGCGGCGCCTGCGGCAACGCCTGTCCGTCGGCCATGGAGTGCGCTTCTGGCACCTGTTTCTGCACCGATGGCCTCACCAACTGCAGTGGGCACTGTTTCAACCTGGACACCAACAAGAGCAATTGCGGCGCCTGCGGCAACGTCTGCCCCAGCAGCCAGCAATGCTTGGTGGGCAAGTGCGAGCTGAAGTGCTCGACGGGCCTGACCAACTGTTCGGGCTCGTGCGTGGATCTCAAGTCCAGCGGCGGAAACTGCGGCGCCTGCGGCGTGGCCTGCACCGGCGGCGCGGTCTGCTCCGGCGGCACGTGCGTTTGCCCGAACGGCGGCCTGCGCTGTAGCGGCGTCTGCATCGATCCCAGCACCGATCACGCCAACTGCGGCGGCTGCGGCAACAAGTGCAGCAGCAGCAATCCCGTGCAGGCCTGCGAGCAGAGCATGTGCCAGGCGTTCTGCAGTCAGGGCCTGACTCTTTGTGGCGGCTCCTGCATCGACCTTCAATCCAGCAGCAAGAACTGCGGCGGCTGCGGCCTGGTGTGTTCGGGGGGCACGACCTGCACGGCCGGCAAATGCACCTGTCCGAACGGCCTGACGAAATGCGGTTCGCAGTGTCTGGACACCACCACCAACCAGAGCAACTGTGGCACCTGTGGAAACGTTTGCAGCACAGGCAATGTGTGCTCGCACGGCACGTGCGTGAAGAGTTGCGGCAACGACCTCACCCCGTGCGGCAACACCTGCGTCGACACCACCACGAACTTCAACAACTGCGGCGGCTGCGGATTGTCGTGCTCGGCGAATCAGACATGTGACAACAGCCAGTGCCGCTGCAACCAAGGGCTGGACGCTTGCGGCGACGTTTGCGTCAACCTGAAGACCAACGGCGCCCACTGTGGCGCGTGCGGGACCGCCTGCTTGCTGCACGCCTTGTGCTTGAACGGCAAATGCGTCGTCGCGGGCCTTGGCACCGACGGCAACGGCAACTGATCCGCGGTCGGCCGCTATTGCGACTGGGTCTGCGTTTTTTCGGTGGCGTCGGCCGCCACCGTGGGCTGTCCGGACATCCCGCGCTGCACGGCCTGGCAGGTCAGCGACGTCTGGTCGACGATGTGGGTCAGCAGCTCGTGGATCGACGTGGGCGGCGATTGCTTTTGCTGGGCGTCCAGCCAGTGATCAAGCGCCTGCAGCCGTTCCACCGCGCCCCCGTCGGCGCGAGCGTCACTGGCCGGCCAGATCCGCTGGGCCATGGCCAGCGCTGATCGCAGGCAATAGCGCAGCGAGCGCGGGAAGCGATTCTCGAAGATCAAGAACGACACCACCGCCGCCCGGGACACGCGGCCCTGGTGCTGGCGCATGAAGGCGTCGAACCCCGAGCAGGCCCGCAACAACGACAGCCACAGCGCCGTCTGCACGATCTGGTGTTCGTCCTGGTGCTGGCCGCCGGCCGGCGAGCCGCCCATCATGTGGTGGTGCATGTCCAGGATGCGCGCGGTCTGGCCCAGGCGTTCCAGCAGCACGCCCAGCCACAGAAAATCCATCGGCGTGTCGTGCAGCATCGTGCTGCGGACCAGACCCAGGCACAGCTGGGTGGCCTTACGGACGTTGCGATAAAGACCGTCGCGGTCCTGCTTGAACTGCGTGCTGGCTTCTTCGCCGACGAACCACAGGAACAGTTCGTTGGTGGCCTGCCAGATGTCGCTGCTCAGCACCTCGCGGATGGAGCGGGCGCCCTCGCGCGCCGCTCGCACGGAGTTTCGCACCGACACCGGGTTCTCCAGCGCCCAGGTCATGTACTGCTGCACCACCTCACCGTGGCCGGCGGCGTCCACCCCGAAGCGCTCGGTGAAGTCTTCGTATTGCCCCGACACCGTCACCAGCGGCCGCCAGCATTGCAGCGCCGACAGATCACCGTCGAAGGCCAGCGCACGCGTCACCTGTAACAGGCGCGCGGTGCTCTCGGCGCGATCCAGGTAGCGACCGACCCAGAAGCAATGATCGGCGACGCGAGAGATCACGTCATCTCCGCCTGGGCCGCCTGCACCCAGGTGTCTTTTGATCCGCCACCCTGGCTGGAATTGACCACGTAGGAACCGGCCCGCAACGCCACGCGCGTCAACCCACCGGGAAGGACCCACGACCCGCTGCGGCTGGTGAGGATGAATGGACGCAGATCGACCCGGCGCGGTTCGATGCAGCGGCGTTCGGCGATCCACGTCGGGCAGGTGGACAGCTCGATGCGCGGCTGGGCGATGTAGCGGCGCGGATCGGCCAGGATGCGCTGGCGAAAATCGTCGCGCTCGGCGGCCGTCGACTGCGGGCCCATCAACATGCCGTATCCGCCGGCTTCGTCGACCGCCTTCACCACCAGCTTGTCCAGATTTTCCAGGACGTACTGGCGATCTTCGCGCTTGGCGCAGACGTAAGTCGACACCTGTTCGAGGAGCGGCTCTTCGCTGAGATAGAAACGGATCAGGTCGGGCACGAAGGCGTAGATGGCCTTGTCGTCGGCCACGCCGTTGCCGGGCGCGTTGGCCAGCGCCACGTTGCCGGCGGCGTAGGCGCGCATCAGCCCGGGCACGCCCAGCAGGCTGTCGGGACGGAAGAACTCCGGATCAAGGTAGGCATCGTCGGTGCGGCGATAGATGACGCTGACCCGACGCGGACCTTTGGTGGTGCGCACGAACACCTCGTCGCAGTGAACGAAAAGATCCGACGCCTCGACCAGCTCGAGGCCCATCGATCGGGCCAGGAAGCTGTGCTCGAAGTACGCCGAGTTCAGCGGCCCGGGCGTGAGCACCACGATGGTCGAATCCTCGGGATCGTGCGGCGAGACCGAACGCAAGGTATCCGCCAGGTGCAACGGATAATCATCCACCCGCCGCACACCGATGTGCTCCATGGCGTGCTGGAACACGCGCTTGGTGACCAGGCGATTTTCCAGGACGTAAGACACGCCCGAAGGCGTGCGCAGGTTGTCTTCCAGAACCCGCATGGTGCCGTCCGGATCGCGAATCAGATCGATCCCGGCGATGTGGAGGCGCACCCCGCCCGGCGGACGCAGTCCCTGGATCTTGGCCAGAAACTGGGTCGAGCGATGGACCAGCTCGCCGGGGATGACGCTTTCTTTCAACGCGCGCTGCGCGCCGTAGACGTCGTCCAGGAACATCTCCAGCGCTTTTAGCCGCTGCACCAGGCCCCGTTCGACGTCGAGCCATTCGTCGGCGCCGATCACCCGCGGCACCAGACACACCGGCATCACCTTCTCGGCGCCGCGCTGATCGGAGTAGACGGAGAACGTCACGCCTTGTTGCGACAGCGCCAGCTCGGCCAGGGCCTGGCAGCGGGCGAACGCCTCCGCGCTTAATCCGGCGATCAAGCTGGCGGCGATGGCACCGTGCTCTCGGGGGTGCCCGCTGGCGTCAACGAGCTCGTCGTACGTCCCCTCCGGAGGTCGATAGCCTTCAAGGAGCAGCGAGCGCTGCAGGTCGGCCAACACCGCGCAAATTTACGGCATAACCCCGCCTGGGGTCCATGACGATTGCCCCCGTTACGCAAACAAGACGCCGCCGAAACGTCGCGTTTACGTGCTGCTTCTTATCGTCGTCGCCGTGTTCGGTCGCTGCGTTCGGTCGCTGTGTTCGGTCGCTGCTTCGGTTGCTGCGTTCGCCGCGCGGTTGGTCTAACGTATTGTCGAATCTCTGATGCCTGGCCCTCCTTCGTCCACGCTGGCCAATGTTCTGGACTTTGACAGCGGGCTTTCGCGCCAGTATTCGCCGTCCCGGCGCTCGTTCGACGAGATGAGCGACGCCCACGGCGCGGTCCGTCCGCACTGGACGCACCTCGTGGAACGGTTGGAAGCTCTGGGACCGATCGAACTGCGCGCGCGCTGGGACCAGGCACAGCAGCTGATTCACGACAACGGCGTCAGCTTCAACGTCTACGGCGATGCGCACGGCATGGAGCGGCCGTGGCAATTGTCCCCCATCCCGGTGGTGATCGCGCCCGACGAATTCGCCGCCGTCGCCGGCGGGCTGGAACAACGCGCGCATCTGCTGGACCGCCTCTTGGCCGACGTCTACGGACCGCAGCGCTGTCTGGCCGAAGGCTGGCTGCCGCCCGAGCTGGTGCTGGCCCATCCGGGGTTTCTGCGCCCCTGTCACGGCGTGCAGCTGCCGCAAGGACGGTTCCTGCACTTTTACGCCGGTGATCTGGTGCGCGCGCCGTCGGGGCAATTTCACGTCCTCACCGATCGCACGCAGGCCCCGTCAGGCGCCGGGTATGCCCTGGAAAACCGCATCATCATCGCCCGCGTCTTCCCCGACGTGTTTCGCGACTGCAACGTGCAGCGCCTGGCCCTGTTCTTTCGCTCCATGCGCCAGATGCTGGCCGCGCTGGCCCCGGAGAATCGCGAGAACCCGCGCATCGTCCTGCTCAGCCCGGGGCCGTACAACGCCACTTACTTTGAACAGGCGTTCCTGGCGCAGTATCTCGGTTACATGCTGGTCGACGGCGCTGACCTCACGGTGCGCGACGGGCGGGTGTTCTTGAAGACGCTGGGCGGCCTGCACCAGGTCGACGTGATCCTGCGGCGACTCAACGACGAGTTCTGCGATCCGCTGGAGCTGCGCGCCGATTCGACGCTGGGCATTCCTGGCCTCACGCAAGCGGTGCGCGATGGCAACGTGGCGGTGGCGAACGCTCTCGGCTCGGGCATCCTGCAGATGCCGGCGCTGGTGCCGTTTCTGCCGGCCATCTGCCGCGGGCTTTTGGGCGAGGAATTGAAGATGCCGTCGGTGCCGTCGTGGTGGTGCGGCGATCCGGCGGCGCTTTCCCACGTGCGCGCCAACATCGATCACCTGGTGATCAAACAGGCCTACGCGTCGCCGGGAAATTACGGCCAGACGCTCTTCGGCGAAGCGTTGAGCCAGGCCCAGCGCGACGAGCTGCTGGCCCGGGTGGCGGCCGCGCCGGCGCGCTTCGTGGCCCAGGAACGCATCTTCCCGTCGACGACGCCGCTCATGAACGGCGACCAACTGATCCCGCGGCAGATGATCATACGCAGCTTTCTGGTCGCCCGCGGCGACGGCAGCGGCTACGACGTGATGCCGGGCGCGCTGAGCTTGATCGCCGGCGGCCCCGACGAGCACGAGATCTCCATGCAAGCCGGCGCCGGCAGCAAGGACACCTGGGTGGTCAGCGGCGGCCCGGTGAGCACGTTCAGCCTGCTGCCGCCGTCCAGCCAGCCGATCGCGCTTTCCCGCGGCGGCGGCGATCTGCCCAGCCGCGTGGCCGACAATCTCTTCTGGCTGGGGCGATACGCCGAACGCGCCGAGGCCATCGCCCGTCTGGCGCGCACCATCTGTCTGCGGCTGTCCGAACAGACGGATCCCCGCCTGGTCGAAGGGTCCGAGCTGACGCCCTTGCTGGTCGCGCTTTACATGCAGACGCACGCCACGCTGAACCCGCCGCCACCATCGACGACGCCGCCGGCGCCCGAGGAACGATTGTTCGACGCCATCTTCGACGGCCAGCACGCCGGGACCCTGCGCGCCACCATCCGGTCCACGCACCGGGTGGCGGGCGTCATTCGCGATCGCATCTCCGCCGACACCTGGCGCGTGCTGACCGCGCTGGATCAAGAGATCCGCGAGGTCGACCGCGGCGCCGGCAGCTATCACGTGTCGGGGCTGGCCCGATTGCTCGATCGCCTGGTGATGAACCTGGCCGCGCTGTCCGGGATGGTCATGGAGAGCATGACCCGCGGGCAAGCCTGGCGATTTCTGGACATGGGCCGGCGCCTGGAACGCGCCATCAACATGGTCTTCCTGATGCGCGCGGCGCTGACCACCACCATCGAACGCGAAGGCCCGCTGCTGGAAGCGGTGCTGGAAGTCGCCGACAGCAGCATCACCTATCGGCGGCGGTACCTGGCCAGCCTGCAGGTGACGCCGGTGATCGACATGCTGCTGGCCGACGAGACCAACCCGCGCTCGGTCGCCTATCAATTGAGCGCGCTGGCCACGCACATGAGCCACCTTCCTGGGCAAGCGCGGGCTGGCGCCGGTGGCGAGGAGCGCATCGTGGCGGGGGGGATCGATCGGGTGCGCACCGCCGATCTGATGGCGCTCGGCGCGGCTGACAGCCACGGTCAGCGGCCGCCGCTGGCGGCGCTGCTGGAACAGATGGGCCGCGATCTTCCGCGGCTGTCAGACGTGCTTTCCGCCAGCTATCTCAGCCACGCGGCGGTGTCGCGGCAACTGGCCGAAGACGCCAGCGACGGAGGACCGCGACGGTGATCTACCGCGTCGTTCACGTCACCGAATATCAATACGCCGAGCCGGTCTCGACGTCGCACCATCAACTGTTCTTGTCGCCGCGTCCGGCGCTGAACCAGACCACCGACGCCGAGACCATCACCATCACCCCGCAACCGGTGGCCCGGCGCGAGCGCGTCGATTCCTTCGGCAACCGCTGCACGCACATCGAGATGCAGGCGCCGCACCGGCAGCTGCACGTGGAATCGCGCTTCAACGTCGACGTGCGGGCGCCGGCCGCGCCGCCCATGTCGTCGCCGCCCTGGGAAGAGGTGCGCGACTGCCTGAGACGCCCGCGCACGCCGGCGCTGCTGGACGCCTGCGGGTTCAGCTTCGAATCGCCGCAGGTCCAGCTTTTGCCGCAGGCGCGCGTCTACGCGCAGGAATCCTTCACCCCCGGCCGACCGCTGATCGAGGCGCTGCTGGATCTGACCCAGCGGATCCACGGCGAGTTCACCTACGACAGCCGCGCCACCACCGTGTCGACGCCGGTGGCGCAGGTGATGAGCCACCGCCGCGGCGTGTGCCAGGACTTTGCCCATCTGCAGATCGCCTGCCTGCGCACGCTGGGGTTGGCCGCGCGTTATGTCAGCGGGTATCTGATGACCACGCCGCCGCCGGGCCGCCCGCGCCTGGTGGGCGCCGACGCCTCGCACGCCTGGCTGTCGGTCTACAACTCGCACAGCGGGTGGATCGACGTCGATCCCACCAACAACGTCATCCCCAGCGACCATCACATCACCGTCGCCTGGGGCCGCGATTTCAGCGACGTCACGCCCATGCGCGGCGTGATCCTGGGCGGCGGCGCCCACGACGTGCGCGTGGCCGTCGACGTGGTGCCAACGACCACGGCCGAGACCGCGACGGCGCTGTCCTGATCCGGGCGCGCGACGCCGACAAGCGCGCTGGGCGCGCCACCTCGAACGCGTCGGCTTCATCTTTGCAGCGGCATTCCGTCATGAAATTGCACCGACCTGGTTTGCTGGCGCTTTCGTTCCTGGGCATATTTGGGCTGGGCGGTTGCGACGAACATGCCTGCGGGCTGGTTGCCTATCCCAACGGATTGCTGATCACGTTTGACGATTCGTTTACAACGGGCCAGACCTTCGACGTCACCATCAGCGAGGTGACAACGACGCCGGAGATCGTGCCGGTGATGAACTGCACGGTCACCGGTGGCAGCCCGGCGGAGATCGCCTGCGCCTCCGGCCTTTTTCACGCCGAGCAGTTCGGCGGGGTGGTCATCGCCGACGACAAGCCCTCGCGCCTGGACATCGCGGTGTCGTCGAACGGCATGAAGCTCGCCGAAAAACAATTCGACGTCGTCTTCACCACCAGCGAACCGAACGGCCCCGGTTGCGGGACGGCCACCAGCCCCACCGTGACGATGAGCTTGAAGTAACCGGCGCTGGTCACTTCTGGCAAAGGTGAATGTTCTTGTAGTGGTCTTTGCCAATCGGGTCAGCGTATCGTTGCCCACCAGGACCACCATGATCCGCCGGCGATGACCGAGCTGAAGAAAGCCCTGGGCCCCGTCATGCTGTGGGGCCTGGGCGTCGGCTACGTCATCTCGGGAATGTATTTCGGCTGGAACCTGGGCCTGCCTCTCGGTGGCACGTGGGGCATGCTGGCCGCCACCGTCGTGGCCACGGTGCTGTACCTGGCCTTTATCTTCAGCTACGCCGAGCTGGCCTGTGCCCTGCCCCGCGCCGGTGGCGCCTTCGATTTTGGTCTGCGCGCGTTTGGACCGCTGGGCGGGCTTCTTCTGGGCGTGGCACAGCTGGTGGAGTTTCTCTTCGCCCCGCCGGCCATCGCCGCCGCCATCGGCGCCTACTTCAATTTGTTTTTTCCGGCTGTGCCGGCGTCGGCCATCGCCATCGTCGCGTACGTCCTTTTCACCGCCCTGAACGTCTGGGGCATCAAGCAAGCCGCCGCCTTCGAGTTGTTCGTCACCGTCGCCGCCGTCGGCGAGTTGCTGCTGTTCATCGCCATCACCGGGCCGCACTTTCATCTCGCCAACCTCGGCCTCAACGGACTGCCGAACGGTTGGGGCGGCTTGTTCCCCTGCTTGCCGTTCGCCGTGTGGATGTACCTCGGCATCGAAGGCCTGGCCAACGCCGCCGAGGAAGCCCGTCACCCGCAGCGCGACATCGCCCGCGGCTTCGGCTGGGCGATGGTCACGCTGGTGGTGCTGGCCCTGGGGGTTTTTTTCAGCAGCATCGGCGTCGCCGGTTGGGCGGCCATCGTCTATCCCACGCCCGGCGCCGCGCCGTCTGACAGTCCGCTGCCGCTGGCCATGGGGCGCGTCGTCGGCAGCAGCGGAGCGCTTTATCACCTGCTGATCACCGTCGGACTGTTCGGTTTGGTGGCGTCGTTTCACGGCATCGTGCTGGCCGCCGGGCGCGCCGCACTGGAGATGGGCCGCACCGGATACGCGCCCCGGTTCCTGGGTCGCGTGAACCCGCGCACCGGCACGCCGGCCGTCGCGCTGATCGTCAACGCCATCATCGGCGTGGCGGCCATTCTTTCCAGCCACACCGCCGAGCTGATCGTGCTGTCCGGTTTCGGGGCGCTGACCTTGTACGCGCTGTCGATGATCGCGCTCTTCGTCCTGCGCCGTCGCGAGCCCGAATTGCCGCGCCCCTTTCGCGCCCTCGCCTATCCGCTGTTTCCCGCTCTGGCGCTGGGCCTGTCGCTGGTCGCCATCGTCGCCATGGCCTGGAGCAACCGCGGCGTCGCCGTCGCCTATGCGGCGATCCTGGCCGGCGCGGGGACGTACTTTAGACTGACCCGCCCCCAGCGGTGAGGCGCCGGGATCGACACTCCGGCGGTCGGGAATGGGAATTTTCCTGAGCGATAAATCCCCGGCAATTGCTGATAATATCGGCAATCGGTCGTCGGCCCTCGCGGCTGCGAAGGAGGCTCCCCATGAACGCGGCGCGTGGTCTGATCATGCTGGGTGGGTTGTCGGGTGGGCTTTGGTGGCGGGATGCTCGACGACTGGGGGCGCGCCTGTCACGACCGGCAGCGGCCGCCTCGGGCAACCAGGTCAGCTTGCCGATGGGCAAGGGACCGATCGCGGCGCTGTTCGCCCACGACGTCAACGACGATCAGAATTCGTTCGCCGGCGCCGAAGTGGCGCGCGATCGCATCTTGAAGAGCAACGGCTGCAGCACCTAGACCTTGCCGTACGAATGGGACAGCAACCCCGCGACCCCGTCGACGTGCGTCGAGTACCAAGGCTGCAAACCCGGCTATCCGGTCGTGTGGTGCCCCACGATGGCGCCGCCCGGGCAGCCAACCCACAATAACCACGTGCCGATCACGACGGTCGGCTTATGGCGATTCTGGAAGCAATTCTAGCGCCGGTGAAGATTTTCGGTCGGTGGCGCCGTGGTGGGTGGGGAGCGCGGGTGCGGGAGAGTCGGGGAAATTGACAGACTTTTCCGGAGAAAATCCCATGCGAGTGAACACGCGGCTGGTGCTGTCCCTGGTGGCCTTCTGTCTGGCGGCGAGCCTTGGCTGCAGTTCATCCAATGGTGCACCCGGTGCGGGAGCCGGCGGCAGCGGTGGAGCCGGCAACGGCACCGGCGGCACAGTGGCGCCGGGCAGCGGCTCGGGTGGGATCAGCGGAACCGGCGGCGCGGGCACAGGCGGTGCGCCGGCGGCGACGGGCGGCGCCACCGGCAGCGGCGGCGCTCCGGTCGACGCGGCGACGGGCAGCGGCGGCGCTACGGCAACAGACGCGTCCACCGTCGACAGCGGCGGGAACACCGGCGTCCTCGGCGACGGAACGATGTGTTCGTACACCGACGACAAACAATTCTGCGCCTGTCTGAACGCCACCTGCGGCGGCGACACCTTGAACGACCAGACGAAGATGGCCCGCAGCATCTATTGCGGCCAGTGCACCGGCACCGCCACCTGCATCGGGCGGGCAAGCGCGGCCGGGGGCGCCATCGGTATCTGCGAAATGCTGAAGGGCCTGACCAGCGGCCAGAAACAAAAAGCGGCCGGGCTGACCAGCATCTGGGAGAACAGCACGCCGACCTTGCAATACGGCTTCTCGTCGGACATCGGTGATGGGCGCGGCTACACCAGCGGGCGGGCGGGATTTTGCACCGGCACCGGCGACGCCATCATCGTCGTGCAGTGCTACGCCGCCGCCAAGCCGGGCAACCCGCTGGCCAAGTTCATCCCTGAGCTCATCCGCCTGGAGCAAAAGTTCGTCGCCAGCAACGGCGATCTGCAGGGCGACACCTCGGGCTTGCAGGGTTACACCACGGCGTGGATGTCGTCGGGCAACGATGCCATTTTTCGTTCCTGTCAGGACTCGGCGGTCGATGCGATCTATTACGGCGCCGCGCTGAAGAAGGCGACTGACAAAAAATTTACAAAGGCGCTGACCACCGTATCGCTGTGGGACGGACAGATCATGCACGGCGAATCGGATCCCAATTTCGGCATGCTGGCGATGATGGCCAAGGCCGACACGATGGTGACGCTGTCCGATCCGCCCACTGCCCAGCAAGAGAGCGACTGGCTGGGTGCCTTCCACAAGATCCGCGCCCAGGTGATGACCACCCGGGACGAGTGGGTGGGAAACATCTACCGCGTCGCCACCTATGAACAGCTGCGCAAGGCCGGCAACATGGACTTCACCGGCTGCGTCCAAACCGGCGGCGTCAGCGCCAGCACGTACTGGCCCGGGCTGCCCAACGACCGCTCTCCCTCCTTCAACGTCTGCGGCGACTGAGCGCCGGCCTGCGGATAAGCGCGCGGCGCCGCTTCAGCGACGCCGGCGGCGACGAACACTGACGACGACGCCCAGAAGCAAAACCCCCAGCGCAGCAGGCGCTGCCGGATCACCATCGGCTCCCATCGCGCACTGACAGCCGCCGCCGGCCAGGTTCAAAGCGCGGGTGCCGATGCCGGCGTCGCCGTAGGCGGTGTCGTTTCCGCCGTCGTTAAGCTGGCCGCTACCGTCGGCGTGGCTGCCGTCTTTGCCGGTGGTGGCGTCGCCGCCCGTGGTGCTGTCCTTGCCGCTGCCGTCGCCGAGGGCGTCGCCGCTGCCGGCGCCGTCGCGCCCGTCGCCGGAGGTGTCACCGCTGCCGTCTTTGCCGGTTCCGTCGGTCACCGCGCCGTCACCGCTCGCACCGTCGCCCGCTGAACCGTTGCCGTCGCGTCCGTCGCCGCCGTTGCCGTCGGCTGACGAGGCGTCCTTGCCGTCGACCCCGCCGTCCATGCCGGCTTTGCACTGCCCGGCGCGGGCGTCGCCCGAGGTGCACACCAGATCAGTCGGGCATCCGTTGCCGCTTTGTCCACGGCAGCCGATGGTGCACTTGTGTAGCGTCCCGTCGCAGATGCGGCCCGACGTGGCGCCGCCGCAGTCACCGTCGCTGCTGCAGCCGCAGCTGCCGCCGGTCAGACAGGCGCTGCCGCTGCCGGTCGGCAGGCAGGCGGTGGTGTTGGTAGGCGTACACTCGACGCAGGCGTGCGCGGTCGGCGAGCACACCAGCGGCAGCGCGCAGCCGGCGTCGCTCAAACACTGCACGCACTGGTGCGGGGTGACGCTGGTGTTGCACGCGGTGGTCGGCAGCACGCAGTCTCCGTCGATGCTGCAGCCGCCGGTGGGGCTGCAGGTGCCGACGCCGCCGCTGACGTCGCTGCAGGTCTGGCCGACCGGGCACCCGTTGCGTCCGCTGGCGGCGCTGCAGCCGGGCACGCAGATCCCGGCCGGCCCGTTGCAGATCAGGCCCGCCGTCTTGCCACCGCAATCGCCGTCGCCGTTGACGTTCGAGCAGCCGCAAAGACCGATGCTGACCAGACAGGCCGGCTTGTCGGCGCCGCACAACTGCAGGTGCAGGGCGGTGCATTCGGTGCACGCGCCGGCCAGCGGGCCGCTCGGTTGACAGTACGGGCGCGCCGGATCAGCGCAGCTGGGCGCGCCGTCAGCCGTGCACGGGAGACAGGTGTGCGTGGCCGTCGAACAGAACGGCGTCGGCCCGGAGCAATCACTGTTGGCCAGGCAGCCGACGCAATTTCCGCCGTCCGCCACGTCGCAGACCGACCGGTCGGCCGGGCAGGCTGACTTGTTGGTGGCCGTGCACTGACCGCACGAACCAGCGGGCAAGCACACCGGCGTGGTGCCGCCGCACTCGCCGTCGCCGGCGCAGCCGCGGCAGGCCTTGCTGGTGCCGTCGCAGATCGGTTTGCTGCCGGGACAACCGGCGCTGCTGAGGCAACCCACGCACGAATCGGTGCTGGTGTCGCAGACGCCTTTGGGTGAGGCGCAGGCGCCGATGTTGCCGGCGGTGCATTCGTGACACGCGCCGCTGGGCGTGCACACGGGGTCGCCCGCTGCACAGTCGCCCGCGCCGCTGCAGGCGCGGCAGCTTTTGCCGGCATCGTCGCAGATCGGTTTGTCGCCGGCACAGTCGCTGTTGGCCAGGCAACCGACACAGACCACGTTGACGATGTCACAGAAGGTGGTGGCCCCCGTGCAAGCCGTCCGGTTGGTAGACGAGCAGACGCCGCAAGCGCCGGTCGATAGCTGACAGGCCGGCGTGGGGCCGCCGCAGTCGCTGTCGCCGCTGCAGGGCCGGCACATGTGCGTGCCCAGATTGCAGACCGGCGCGTTGCCGGCGCATTCGCCGTTGTCGACGCAGGCGACGCAGGTGCCGCTGCCCACGTCGCACACCGACGCGCCGACCATATTGCAGGCGAGGCTGTCGTTGGCCGAGCACTGCCCGCAGGCGCCGCTCGGCTGGCAGGCGGGCAGGGCGCCGCCGCAGTCGCTGTTGCCGACGCAGCCGCCGCAGGTCTTCAACAGCGGATCGCACACCGGCGTGGTGCCGCCGCAGTCGGCGCCGGTCAAACAACCGACGCAGGCGTGGCTGGCGGTGTCGCACTTGGGCGCGCTGCCGCCGCAGGTGCCGTCGTCGACGCACTCGACGCAGGTGTCGTGGTCGACGTCGCAGGCCGGCTTGGAATTTCCACAGTGGGTCTTGTCGGTCGCCGTGCACTCGACGCAGGTGCCGGCGCCGGCCACGCACACCGGGGTGGCGGCGGAGCAGTCGGTGCTGGCCGCCGGAGCGCAGGCGCGGCACATGTGCGTGCTGCCATCGCAGGTCGGCGCGGCGCCGCTGCAGTCGGTGCCGGCGCGGCAGCCGATGCAGATCTTCGGCGACGCGCTGGTCAGACAGAAGGGCGTCGGGCCGCTGCAGTCACTGTCCTGGCCGCACTTGTCGACGGTGATCGGCGTGGGCGCGGGCATCCCCGCGCCGCCCCCGTTGTTGGTCAGGTAATCGGTGGCCGGCGCGCCCGCCGCGCCCGAGGCATTGATGATGGCCTGGTTCTCGATGCGCCCGGCGGCTGACGAATCGACGGTGGCCTTGAAGACGACGATGCTGGATTGTCCGATGGGGACGGTGCCACCTTTGGTGTTGTTGGCGCCGGTGCCCAGGCGCACGCGCACGGTGCGGCTGGCGGCGATGTACTCGCCCTGGTCGGCGTCGGCGGCGTCGGTCTTGGTCCCCACGTTGGCGCCGGTGGTGACCTGAATCGAACCCGGCACGAAGGTCAGGCTGGCCGGCACGGCGTCGGTCAGCACGACGTTGGTGGCGTCGTCGTTGCCTTCGTTCAGCGCGGTGATGGTGTATTGAATGACGTCGCCGGGAAAAACCAGCCCGCCCGGGTGGACGGTCAGATCGGTGACCGCCTTGTTCACGTTGCCAAAGTCCGGCTTGAACGTGGCGACGGAGGTGATCCAGGCGCCCAGCAGATAAAAGTCTTGATTGGTCGAGGCGGTGATGGTGGCCGCGGTGTCACCCTGGTGCAGTTCAGCGCTGATGTCGACGACGTCCAGATCGAAGCTGCTCATGCTGTTGGCGGCGCCGGTGAGCTGCGGTAGATCGCCGGCGTTCGACACCGGCACGCCCAGGTTCGATCGGCTGGAGTTGAAAAAGTTGTTGGCCGGGTTCACCGCGTCCGACAGCGCCACGCCGTTGAACGACAGTGAATCGCCGGGCAGCGTGTTGTCGCCTTCGTAGGCGACCACGCCCAGCTTGGCCTTGAAGCCGGTGTTGGGGACGACGAAGCCTGACAGGTTGACCGTGACGGCCGCGCCTTGCGAGACGATGGTGTCCAGGCCGTCGAAGATGGTCAGGTTGCGCTGCGGATCGCTGTCCAGTTGATAGAAGACGACCATCGCCCAGGCGATGTACACCGTGTCCGAACTGAGATTGATGAGCGACAGCGAGTCGATGCCGCCGATGCGGTAGGCACCCACGCCGTGCGCCTGCACCTGCGCGGTGATCTCCGCGGTCGATTGATAGTAGTTGGTGGCGTTCGCCGTGGTGGTGGCGGGCGTGGCGTCGGCGGTGACGGGGAACGAGAAGGCGCCGGTGCCGACGCGATCGAGGGTGACGGTGGTCTTGTCGCCGCCGCCCGCGGCGGAGCTCCAGTAAAGCCGCGCGTAGGTGATGGTGGCGCCCGCGGGCACGGATAGCACCGCAGTGCTGCGCGCCTGGGAGGCGGTGATGGCGGTCGAGGCGGCGGCGGTGTGGTTGGCGTCGTCGGAGCGCCAGTAGATGTCGGGCGCGGTGTCGCTGGTGTTGTTGCCGCAGGCGCCTTTGGTGCCCACCACCGCCCCCGGCACGTTGTTGCCGCAGTCCTGACCGACGGTGTTGCCGATGAGCACGAAGTCGCCGCGCTGATCGACCTGGAATCGTTTCGTCACGGCGTCGGCACGGCCGCCGCCGATCACCAGCGCGGCCGCCAGACACAATCCGCCGGCGAGCAAACGACCACGTCCGAAAAGCCAACGCGAACGCCGGCGGTCACGGCCAGGCCGCCCGATGATGAAGGTGCCTATTTTCACGCTGCCCTATTGTATCGGGACTCCGGGCCCGACCTTGATGATTGTGCGGCGGTCGATGCGGGTCGACGCGAGATCAGGGATTTGACGGAGTGCCGAAGCGTCGGACGGTGGCGATGAAATCTCCCACCACGCCCTCCAGTCGATTGGCGATGGTCGAATCCAGCAGGATGCCGCCCGTGGGCTGACGTTCGACCAGCTTGTCGAGAACGAACAGACCTGCCACCACGTGCTGCGCGCCCAGCGACATCAGCACCGGCCGCAAGGCATAGTCCAGGGTCAGCACGTGGGCCAACGTCCCACCAGTCAAAAGCGGCAGCACCACCTTGCCGGTGAGCCCGAACTGCGGCAGGAGGTCCAGGAACGCTTTCAGGACGCCGCTGTAAGCCGCCTTGTACACCGGCGTCGACACCACCACACCTTGGGCGCTTTCGACCAGGGCCAGCGCGTCTTTGATCGCCGGGGCGTCGACGTGAGCGTGCAGCAGGTCCTCGGCGGGAAGCTCGCGGACGTTGATTCGCTGCACATCGAACCCCTGCCCCGCCAACGTGTCGGCCACCTGATTCGTCAGGGCCAGCGTGCGCGAGCCTGCCGACGGGCTTCCGGTGATGGTGACGATGCGAGGCATGGGCGCATTGTAACGCACTCGCAACGGGCGTCCTGAATCCCCATTGGCCGAAACAAACCAGCTGACACGGCATCAAACGGCCTTGATGACCAGCAACTCGAAAATGCCGGTGGTCTACCTTCCCCACGGCGGTGGCCCGTGGCCTTTTGTCGAGGTTGGCTTCGACAAGAAAGAAATGTCCCGGCTGGCGACGTACCTGCGGTCTCTGCAAGCGCTGCCACACACACCGCCGAAGGCGATCCTGGCCGTGTCCGCGCACTGGGAAGAGCCGGTGCCGACAGTGATGACCGCCGAACACCCGCCGATGCTTTACGACTATTACGGCTTCCCGCCGCAGTCGTATCAGATCACCTGGCCCGCGCCCGGCAGCCCGGCGGTGGCGGCGCGCGTGCAGCAGCTGCTGGAAAGTGCCGGCCTTCCCAGCGCGCGCGATGGGCAGCGCGGGTTCGACCACGGAACATTCGTCCCGCTCAAGCTGGCCTACCCGGCCGCTGACGTGCCAACGGTGCAACTGTCATTGAAGCGCGGGCTCGATCCGAAAGAGCACCTCGACATCGGACGCGCGCTGGCCCCACTGCGCAATGAAGGCGTCTTCATCATCGGCAGCGGCATGAGCTTTCACAACCTGAGCGCCTTCGGCGATCCGCGGGCGCCTGCCATCGCCGCCCGGTTCGACGCCTGGCTGACCGAAACCGCCACCGCCGAGGCCCCACACCGCGACCGCCGCCTGACCGAATGGTCAGCCGCACCGGCCGCCCGCCAGGCCCACCCGCGCGAAGAGCACCTGCTGCCGTTGATGGTGGCCGCCGGCGCCGCCGGCACCGATCGCGGCGTGACCGGTTTCGCCGACACTGTGATGGGTGTGCGGGTGTCGGCGTTTCACTTCGGGTAGAGCGTTTTCAGGGTCACTTCTCCCAAGGCGATCCGGTTACGCGCGGGGCGAAGGTCAGCAACTCGATTGAGGGGCGGCTTTCGCGCGTTTGCTCTCCTCTGACGAGGAGCGCTCTTAACGGATCCAAAAAGGGCGCTCCACCAGGAGCGCAAACGCGCGAAAGCCGCCCTCCAATCGGTTGCTGACCTTCGCCTCGCGCGTAACGGGTCTGCCCTACTTCAGCGGGATGAAACGCTTCTGGCGCATCCACTTCGTCACCACCCACTTTTCGCCGGCGGCGACGGGACCGCCGGCGTGCAGCGACTGTTCCTCGAGCTGGCCGCGGCTGTCGGTGTTTTCGAAGTAGACGGCGTGACCGGCGCGCGGGGTGATCGACCAGCCGCCGCGGGGAAAGATGGTCTCGCCGCCCGCCGCGACGTCGTTCAGATAACAAAGCAGCGTGCTGGTTCGCTGGCCGCTGCGCGCGATCGACGCCTGATTGGCGGCGTTCGAAGGAAGCAGAAAATCAAAGTGCGGCGCGGTGGCGCCGCCCGCGCTGTAGCACAGAACCTGCAAGCTCTCGCCGTTCTCCAGCGGTTGGTTCATCACCTCGGAGAAACGACGGTCCAGGCGATCGATGAACGCGGTCTCGCCCAGACGAAAGAACATGCCCTGGCTGTTGCGGTAGCCGGCGACGACGTCAAGGCCGGACTGCGGATCGACCACCGTCGACGGCGCCAGGCGCGGGCGCGCCAGTGCGATCAGCTGGTCGCACTCGACGGCAGACAGCAGATCACCCAGCAACGCCAGGCAGGGACGTTCGGCGCGGGCCAGCACGCGCACCGACGAGCCGTCGGTGGTGGTCAGCCGCGCGGTCGAGCGCAGGCGCGATACCTGCGGGCGAAATGCCGGCGCGCCGTCGACCACCACGGTGTCGGTGGGCGCCGGGCGACCATCGCGGCGGGCGCGCACGAAGGCCGCGACGATCGCGTCGGCCACCGCGGGCTGCATGTGTTCGGCCACCATGGTCTGAGCCAGCGCCGACGGCGGCAGGCCCTGGTCCAGGCGTTCAGTCAACCACGCGCTCAGCTCGGGACGAAAACGAACGATGGATGCGCTCATCGCGTGGTCACCGTCATTGACGCCAAGCCTGCCTCAGTCGTCGATGGCGGCGCCGCGGGAACCAGCTCGTTCGCCGTCCAGCCGGCGCCGGTGCGCGTGAAGCCTTCCACCAGCTGGGCATAACCGGCGCCGTTGATCAGCCGACCGATGGCGGGAAATGCCTGGGCAAAGCGGGCGTCGCGCGCCCAGGCCGGCGCGGTGACGTCGTAGGTGTACGCGACGGTGGCGTGCTCCGGCGCGCCTTCCGTCGGCGGTTGCACGCGCGCGCTGATCACCTTGTTCAACGTCAGCGTCACCGGACAAAGATCGGTCCGCGTTTCGCGCACGATGTACAGCGCGCGGCCGGCCCCGGTCAGGAGATACCGTTTGCCAGAAGTGACCGGCGGCGGTTGTCCCGGCTGGCCGTCGCTGGCGCTGGCGGCCAGCGGCTCAGACGACGCCAACCCCAGGGTTTCCAGCACCGGAAGCTGCCGCGCCTCGCGCGAGCCGATCGCTCGATCGTGGGCCGTCACATCGACCGGCCAGCGCGGGTAATCCAGGCACAGCGTCCCGCGCTGTTGCAGATACGCGGTCAGCCCGTCGACGAACGGCGCGCCGGCCGCGTCGCCGACGACTTTCTTTTCTTTCACACACGCGCCGACGGTCAAAAGCCCGATCGCCATGGCGCCTAGCGCGGCGAATGACGATCGACGTTCCGGGCGTTGATGGTGATTCTGCTTTCGGGTGGCCATCAGGTCCTCACCTTTTCATTCCACGCAGGGTCCGGACACCGGCGGTGTCGGCGGCGGCTGATAGCCGTCGGTGAGGGTCTCCAGAAAACACAGCAGGTCGGCAATCTCCCGCTCGCCGAGCGGCGGCTTCGATCCGCGTGGCCGTCCGTCCAGCGGCCGCTGGACGTCCAGGTTGGCGCGGTGGCGCGGCGGCAGATCGTCGAACTTCCGGACCACGCCGCCGCTGAACTGCGCCGTGATCAATCCATAGCGCGGAAACGCGGCATCCGGACGCGCCTTGGGTGATCCACCCACCGTCGGATACCAAAGCTCGGGCATGGTGTCGCGGGTGGCGTAGAACCGCACCGCTTGCTCCAGCGAGTGCATGGCGCCGTTGTGAAAGAAGGCGCCGCGCGTGGCCACGTTGCGCAGCGTGGGCGTCTTGAACAGGCCGCAAAATTCATTCGACGGGCGCCCGGACGGCAGGTGATCGGTCCGCGCCGGTCCGCACAGGCCGAGATCGAAGAACTCGTCGTCGGTGTTGGCCGGGATCTCCCGGTTGCGGGGCACGCCGATCGCTTCGTACGAAAAATCGGTGAACAGGCCCGAGCTGCCGTTCAAGCCGGGCCCGACATAATGGCAAGCAGCGCAGTTGCCGGTCTTCTCGTCGATGAAGACGCGAAAGCCGCGCGCCTCGGCGGCGGTGAAGGTGCCGCCTATCTTGTTGTCGGCATGGCGGTCGAACTTGCTGGTGTAGGGATGAAAGCTGACGTCTTCGCGCTGGAACGCCTCCAGCGCGGCCAGCACTTTGGCGAACGCGGCGTCGGTGTCGGTGAAGCGCAGCTCGGGAAAAGCGCCTGCAAACGCGTCGGCGTACGGTGCCGCCTGCACCTTGCCAACGACGGCGGCGGCGCTGGCGTTGGCCATCTCCACCGGCGACAGCAGCGGCAACCGCGCTTGCTGGGCCAACGTGCTGGCGCGACCATCCCAGGCAAAGCCACCGCCCGGACCGGGCGCGCTGATCCCGTCGGGGTTGTCGAAGAGATCGGCGTAAGGCGGCGTGTATTCCTTGTAGCGCAGCGACGGTACCGCGCGGATCCCGCGGCCGGCGCCGCTGGGACCACCCGGTTGCACCGCGTCGCCGTTCGCCGGCGCGTAGGCGTGGTCGGGATCGTGGCAGGTCGCGCACGACATCTGCCCCGACGCCGACAGCGCCTGGTCGAAGAACAGCGCCCGGCCGACCAGCGCGGCCGCGCTGAGCGGCAGCGGCCCGCCGATGGGCGTCGTCGGACTGCCGGCCGGTGGCGTCGACGCGGCGGCGTCTCTACCGCGACACGCCCCCAGCGCGCCCGTCGCCGCCAACAGCCAGGCGACGCAGGCGCCGGTCTTCGCGATCCGCATCGTCCTTCGTCGCGGCTATTTCTTCAGCGACCAGATGTTGATCTGGTTGCTGTCCGGTCCCACTTGCAGCGGCCGGCTGTCATCCGCCGTGCCTTTTTGTACGTAGGTCGCCGGGATGACGTAGGCGTGGTTCATCGGCCGCACGGAATCAAAGTGCGTGTCCGCGCTGCCGGTGAACTCCGGCAGGTTCAGGATGTTCTGAGCGATGAACCTCTCGGTGTACTTCGAACGGTTCATGTACGAAGCGTCGCTGGTCGGATCGGCCAGCATGAACATGTCCTGCAGCGTGCGCACGAACGAGAAGTGGCTGTAGACGTCGTTGTCCGAGACGCCCTTGGGCGCATTCGGCTGGTTGGTCAGCACGCCGTAGATGCTCTTGCCGTGGCCCTTGTTGCCGAGGTTGTACTTGGCGTTCGACGGGTCGGGCGAGAAGGTGCCGTCCGGGTTTTGCACCAGCGGGTTGTTGATGACGCTCTTTCCCGCCTTCCAGCCGCAGCACGAGTTCAGGTCCGCCGTGGCGTTGCCTTCGTCGAACATGATCACCACGGCCATGCGCTTGGCCGGGTTCTGCCACAGCGGCGAGGCCTGGATCCGCTTGACCAGCTTGTCGACGTAGTTGTCGCCGCGGGCCAGGATGTTGCCGCCGGTGGCCACCGGTACGTTGTTGGACACGCTGCTGCAGTCGCTGGCGGTTCCCGACTTGCCGCCCGAGGTGCCAGTGACACCGATGCCGTGCATGTCGTCGCACTGGTCGGGGACCACGAAGTTCAGGGTGCCGATGTTTCCGCTGCCGAGGTCGGTCCCCAGCTGATCGATATCGTAACCGGTGGGGATCGCATACGCCTTGCTGCTCATCAGCGCGGCGTCCCACTGGCCGCCGCCCATCGTTCGGTTGCTGTACTTGAACTCGGGCGCGCTGCGAACGTTCTGAAAGGCCATGCCGGGGTGGTGCTTGGTCTTGTAAAGACCGGCCGGCAGCGGCAACAGCAGATTGGGATCGCCGATGGTGGCAGCATTGCCGGCCAGCGTCCCGGGTGCGTAGACGTTGTCCGCGGCCACCACCGCGGGATCAGAGACGCTGTCGGTGCGGAAGTCCTGGCCGGGGTTCATCGACTCGCTATAGGTCCGCCAGGTCATGCCGGCGCCGGTGATGGCGGTGAACAGGTTCTGCTTGCCGACGATGTTGTGGTTGGTGCCCACCGTCTGGGTGCAGGTGGTGGCGAACGGCGAGCTGCCGAGGCCCGGCTGATTCTTGTCGGGCACCGGCAGATCCTGAACCGCGTTGGCCCCGGTGGCGTCGCAGTTCCATTGCGAATCGTCGGTGATGCCGAAGTCATCGGCGCCGCCGAGCGCGGTGTAGTTCGGCTCGCTGGGGTTGCCGGTGGCGTAATAGCTGGCGGCCTGGTTGCCGGACGCCAGGAGCGCGTTGATCTTGGGCGCGAAGGCCGAGTTCAAGATCGCCTGGCTGGACTTGTTCTCCAGCATGATGACGAAGATGTGGTCGTAGCGCGGGATGCCCTCGACGGCGAACGCCGCCTGCTCGGCCTGCGCGAAAGTGATCGGCTGGCGAGTCTCGACCACGGTGGCGGTGGCGGGCGTGACCCCGCCGAGGCCGGTCAGTTCGGGATCGCCGCCGGCGACGGCCAGCGCGTCCGGGTACAGATCGCCACGATCCAGCTTGGTCACCGCGTAGCTGAAGCGGCCGGCCAGCACCACCTCCTCGCGCAGCACGGCGGTTTGATCGGCGGCGCCGAGGCCATTGGCGTCGGCCAGGACCTGATCCGGCGCCACACCCAGGCGAGCCGACAGGGTCTTCTTCTCGCTGGCATAGTCGCTGCCGTTGGCTTCCAGGGCCCGCATGATCTCGGTCGACGCCGGGCTCAGCACGACGTTGCCGGCCTGCTCGGAAATCTGGGCGCCGGCGACGCGGAAGACGTTGCGCGACGGGTTGGGCAAGCCGTTGGCGGTGTTCACCGCGTCGGTGCCGATGTCGGCGATCACCGGCGCGCTGGCGGTGGTCAGCAGCGCGAAGTGGCCGCTGGCGTCGGTGGTCACCGGCGCCTCGGTCGGATCGCACTTGCCGTTGTTGTTGGCGTCGCCGCACACCTTCGCGCCCTGGTAATAGCCGGCGTGAACCATCGGCTCGGTGGGGCTGCCGGGGACGAACAGCGCGCTTTGCACCACGCCGCTGACGGCGCCGGTGCAGGTGACCTGCGTGCTGATGGTGTTGGCGCAGCCGGGCGTGGTGTCGCCGTCGGCGACCGTCAGCGAGACGGTGGCCGTGCCCGGCGTGGTGCAGCGGAAGGTCGGGTTCGGCGCGGCCGGATCACTCAACGTGCCGGCGCTGGCGCTCCATTGATAGGTCAGCGCGGCCGGGCCGTGGTCGGTGTCGTGCGCGGCGCTGGTCAGCGCGATGGTCGAGCCCACCAGCGCTTCGCCGGGGTTGGCGCCGATGCCGTCCGCCACCGGGCACACGTTGATGACGCCGCTCACCATCACCGAGCCGGTGCGCGGCGCCTCGTGACAGTCGAGGGCGATCGTCACCGCCGTGGTCATGTGGGCGATGACGTCGAAGTCAGCCGCGCCCGCGCAGGCGGTGGTTCCGTCGGTGGCCGTCGCCGACAGCGTGAGGTGATAGCCCTTGCCCGCCGGCAGCGCGGCGATGGTGGCGGCGATCTTCGTCGAGTTGGAAAGGTTGATGGTCCCCGTCTGCGAGAAACCGCCCGGCCCGCCGATGCTGTAGCTGGCCTGGGTCAACGTCACGCCCGGCGCGACCTGCAACGCGAAGGCGACGCTGCCGGTGTTGTCGTACGGCTGGGCCATCGCCGTGCCGCCGTTGCTGCCGCCGTGACTGTTGCAGCTCAACGTTGTCACAGACGTGTAACCTAACAGCGCCAGCGCGAGCATCGACATCTTCCCAACGGTTCTCTTCATCGTGACCCTCCGCGAAATTTCGCGTCGGATGTGCAAGGGTCGTTCCCGTCAGGACCGGCAGAGTCGAGGCAGCAATGGGGCCTGGCCTCTCCGAGGATCGAAATGCGCCTACGATTTTCGGAGGCGGCGCGCGCGATCGCGCTCGCTGGCTAACCGCTGTTGCGCAGGCCGGCCGCCACGCCGTTGATGGTCAGGTGCACGGCGCGGCGCAGCTCATCGCTGTTGCCGTCGTTGGAGCGCAGGCGGCGCAGCAGATCGACCTGCAGGTGATTCAGCGGATCAATATAGGGAATTCGGTTGCGCAGGCTGTAGGCCAGCGAGCGGTTGTCCTGCAGCAACGTCTTCGCACCCGAGATGGCAAAGAACGCCTTGCGCGTCGCTTCGTGCTCGGCGTGGATGCGGCCAAAGATGGCGTTGCGCAGCTTCTTGTCGCTGACCAGCCCGGCGTAGCGCGAGGCGATGCCCATGTCGGTCTTGGCCAGCACCATGTCCAGCTTGTCCACGAGGGTGCGGAAGAACGGCCAGCGCGCGTACATCGCGCGCAGCAGGGCCACCCGGCGCGGGCGTTCTTTTTCCAGATAGCGGTTCACCGCCGTGCCGAATCCGTACCAGCCGGGGATGGCCTGCCGGCACTGGCCCCAGCTGAAGACCCAGGGGATGGCGCGCAGGTCCTCGATGCGATCGCTGCTCTTGCGGCTGGAGGGACGGCTGCCGATGTTGAGGTGGCTGATCTCGTTGATCGGCGTGGCCTCGCGGAAATAACCGATGAACCCCGGCGTCTCGTAGACCAGGTGACGGTATTCGCGGAAGGCGTGGCCGGACAGTTCTTCCATCGTTTGATAGAAAGCCGCCCGGTCGGACTCGGAGCTGCCGCCGTCAAGCAGGGTCGCCTCCATGGTCGCCGCCACCAGCGCCTCCAGGTTGCGATAGCCGACCACCGGGTCGGCGTACTTGCTGGCGATGACCTCGCCTTGTTCGGTCAGGCGCAGCTGGCCGTTGACGCTGCCGCGGGGCTGGGCGCGCACGGCGTAATAGCTGGGGCCGCCGCCGCGTCCGACCGTGCCGCCGCGCCCGTGAAACAGGCGAATGCCCACGCCGTGTTTTTCGAAGACGTCGACCAGCGACATCTCGGCTTTGTAGAGCTCCCAGTTCGACGTCAAAAAGCCGCCGTCCTTGTTGCTGTCGGAATAGCCCAGCATCACCTCTTGAATGTCGTCGCGGCTCTCCAGCAATTGTCGGTACGCCGGCGACGAGAAGAGCTGATCCATGATCCCGCCGCAGGCGCGCAGATCCTCGATGGTCTCGAACAGCGGGATGATGTTGACGCCGAGGCGCGGCTCTTGCCCCGGCACCAGCAGGCCGGCTTCTTTCAGCAGGAGCGCCACCTCGAACACGTCGCTGGGTCCGGCGGTCATCGAGATGACGTAGTTGGGGACGGCGCGCGCGCCGAAGCGCTGGTGCAAGCCGGCGGCGACGTCCAGCGTGCGCAGCGCTTCGGTGGTCTCGTCGCTGTAGGTCAGATGCGGCGACACCAGCGGGCGCGATGTCCCGAGCTCGCGCAGCAACAGTTGTTGCCGTTCTGATTCGCCCAGCGATTCATAGCTGTCGCGGCCGGTGGCGCGGGCCAAAATCTCGCGCACCACCCGGGCATGGACCGCGCTGTGCTGGCGCAGGTCCAGCGACGACAGGTGAAACCCGAACACCTCGACCGCGCGCCGCAACCGACGCAGGCGTCCGTCCGCCACCAGCTCGGCGCCGTCGTTGGACAGCGACAGGCCGATGACGTCCAGGTCGGCGATCAGCTCGGCGGGCGTGGCGTACGGCTCGGCCGGACCCAGCGCCGCGTGCGGGGCCGGCGTCTCGCCCGACAGGGTCCGCGCCGTCGCCGCCAGCCGCGCGTAGATCCCGGTCAGGGCGCGGCGAAACGGCTCTTGTTCGCGGGTCACCGCGCGGTCGGGCGACAGCGCCGCCAGCTTGACCAGCTCGGGCGGCACGTCGACATAGCGCGAGGACAAGGACAGCTCGCTGCCAAGCAGGTGCACCTCGCCAAGATAGTGCTCCAGGATCAGCGCCGCCTGCCTCTGCAGCGCGTGCCCCGTCACCTCGTGCGTGACGTGCGGGTTGCCGTCGCGGTCGCCGCCGATCCAGCTGGCCACGCGCAGGAACGCGCCGATGTGTACGCCGCGGCCGAGGGCGGTTTCCAGATCGGCATAGAGCTTGGGAATGACCTTGAGGAAGGTGCTGCGAAAATAGGTCAGGCCGTTTTCGATCTCGTCGGCGACGGTTGGTTTGACCGCCCGCACCTCGCTGGTCTTCCACAAGATCAGGATCTCGCGGCGCAGATCACGTTCAATTTCGTCCAGCTGCGCCGACCCGGCTCCCCCCCGATCGCGCGCCGCCAGATAGGCAGCGATGGCCCGGTGTCGCTCAAGGATGCTCTTGCGCTGCACCTCCGTCGGGTGCGCCGTCAGCACCGGTTCCACCCGCGCCCGTTCGAAGAACGAGACCATCTTGCGCGTCGGCACCTGCGCCGCCCGCAGCCGCTGCAGCGCGAAGGCGATGGTGCCCGGCTTGGGCAGTTGCGCCGTCAACTGGCGGGCGCGGCGGCGGCGATTCTGGTGCACGTCCTCGGCGACATTGGCCAGGTGGTGGAAGTAGCTGAACGCCCGCACCACGTGGGTCGCCTGCTCCTGATCCAGCGCGGCGATGGTCTTCTCCAGCGTGCGCAGGCTACCCATGTCGTGATCGCGCCGGTACTGAATGGCGGTGCGACGGATGTTCTCGACCAGCGTGAAGATGCGCTCGCCCGCTTGCTCGCGAATGGTGTCGCCCAAGAGCCGCCCGAGAAAGCGGATGTCTTCGTGCAGGGCCACGTCCTCGCCCTTCGCTGTCGTCCGTTTCATCAGCGTCGGAGAATCGCACACCAGCGTGAGAGGTGAAGTCAGAATCGTCGACGATCGCAAGGCGGCGCGGGGATCTCGAAGATCTTGTTTCAGGACGGCAAGGTGGCGGGGTGGCGCCGCTTCCTTGTGACCAAACGCCGGCTGATCCACGCTATGCGTATGAAACGCGCAAATCTCGTGCTTCGTGACGATCTCCTGGAGGAGGCCACCCGGCTCAGCGGCGAGAAGACTTACTCGCGCGTCGTCGAACGTTCGCTGGAAGAATTCATCGCCCGTCGCAAGGCCCAACAGATCCTCAGTCTGCAAGGTAGCGGTCTGTGGCAAGGCGACCTGGCAGTTGTGCGGCGCGACGCCCCCGCGCGCCGGGCCCGGCGCCGATGAATCGCCAAACGCTGGCGCGGCGACCGCGATGATCCTGGTCGACACCTCTGTCTGGATCGAATCCTTCCGGCGCGGCGGGCGCCGCATCGACGCCTTGGTCTCGTTGGACGATGTCGTCAGCTACCGAGCGGTCTGCAGGAAGTGCTACAGGGATTTGATGATGATCGGGCGTTCGGCAACGCCCGCACCGCAATGCAATGCGCTGGCACAGATCGAATCGCCGCTGGCAGCCTCCGTCTTCGACGAAGCGGTCGACCTTTACCGCGCCGCCCGCAAGCGGGGCCTCACCGTCCGTTCGTCGGTGGACTGCCTGATCGCCGCCTGCGCCTTGCGCCACGACCTGGAAGTTCTGCACCGCGACCGTGATTACGAGGCATTGGCCTCTGTCTCGCTGCTGCGGCAGCGAAACACGCGGTAGAGGGAGGCCCCGTCGCTTCGGCGAAGCCACAACGTTGTCGTCCGATCGCGGCGTTCTGGGTACTGCTTTCGGCGCCAAGACGGTGGGCGCCTCGGTGCTACCTCAGACGGACCGCAACGTCTACGATTTTCCTGGCGTCGCTTAACGTCTGCGATAGGAGCCGCTCTCACAAAAACGGAAAATCCTGGCCGCAGTTGTACCGGCATTGTGGCCTATTGAGGCGGCAACGAAACCCCTCGGAATGGGGCACTCGCCGTGGTGGCTGCAGGGACCAACACAGTGAATCCTATTGAAGCAGCCGGTGCAGTGCCATCATCTACATATTTGACGATTTCATTTGCTACATACGCGCTAGCCGAGGTAGCCGGAGCGGTCGTTCCAATCAGAACCACGCTCCCACCCGTATCATGCGCGGACAGACCGCGCACCCCAACGGTCAGATTGGTGTTAAAGGTTCCATCCAGGACCCAAGAGTTACCAACCAGATGCCATTTTTCGATGCCTCCTGTCTGCATCGTCTTGTCAGTACCAGGTGTCAGATCGTCGGCAATGTACATCACGTCTGGAATTCCGTCGTTCCCGGTTCTATCCAGGAGGACGAAAGCCCCAGGGCTCGCTGTACCTGAAGCGGTATTCAGCGGAGTCGTACCCGTCCCCATTGGTATAATTGCTGTAGGGAGCGGATCGTTGGCCGGACCAACCTGGAACACGCTGTTGTACGGGGTCGTCTTGGCCGTACAATAGAGTGCACCGAAAAATATCTGGCAGTATCGAGTACTATTGGTCGCCTGCTCTAATTGTAAAGATGTCGTGGCACCAATTGGGGCAGCATAGAAGACACCGGCGTTAAGGGCTTTGTCTCCAGCGCCGCCGACCCAGAACTGCATTCCATTGTTTGTTACGGCGCTACGTGGATTGTTTTTCGAAAATGCGATCGTTCCCAGAGATGTCGACGTATCGACTGTACCGTTGGCTGAGATCAGGGCCACCGATCTCTTCTGCCCCGTCGCTTTGCTCGGATCACTTCCTGCAACACCGGCAGTCCCTGCAACGGCCGCATAGCCTGCCAAGCTCACGTAGTGCTTGTCGCCAGAGAGAGCGAGCCCCCCCTCGGAATCTGCCGATCCGGAAAGTGTAAATGGAAATGCGTCTGACATCGTCGAGGGGATGCTAATTGGCGTACCAATCACCGTTCCGTCCGATTCCGTCCTGGTCTCAATCGAGACGGCGGTGGCGTCTGCGACTGGTGCCGATCCACCTGCGCTTCCCACTCTAACTACCATGAACGTCGCAAGACAATTGCCCTGTCCGTCACAGCGGTTTCCTCCGGCCGAACTGCACAGTGTGCCAGCAGTCGGACTGGTGGCGATACTGCAGACATTGTTCAGGCATGTGTTGATACGGCATTCCGTATTGTTGGCCGAACCGCATTCAGCGTCGGTGTTGCAGCCGACACAAGTACCATCACCCTTGCAGACACCATTCGTCTGGCAAGGATGGTCGACGACGATCGGGTTGGACGGCGTTCCGTCGTCGGCACAGGCCCCCACGGTGCAGTCGTCTGAATCGGTCGGAACGTCCGCTTTATCGATATTTACCTTCGTGCTTCCATTCCCATCGCAAACAACTTTCTTGCAATCACCTAACGCTTGCGTCGCCAGGGCCGTGTCAACCGGTGTAAGAACCGTCGGATTGCACGCATGGGTCGTTTGGTTACACGTATTCATTTGGCATTCATTTGTGCTGCCACAATCTGTATCGACGTTACATCCGACACAGGTGCCCAGGCCATCGCAATGGCCCGAGACACCGCAGGTCACTTGCGTCGACTCGGGTAGGTGCTGAACCGTCCCTAAATTACAAAGGTCCTGTGTACACGGATTGCTGTCGTTTGGGGTGTCGGCATTATCGATGACGGTCGTGACCGCGCCCTGCCCGTCGCACTGATTCCGCTTACAGTCGCCGACGGTCTGGGTTGAGACCGGTGTTCCGGAGGCGCTGAAGTTGGCGCCGCAGCGGCCCGCGACGCAGGTCCGCACATTGCACTCGGTGTCGGTTCCAGGGCAGTCGGCGACGGTCACGCAGGTGACGCACAAACCGTTACCGTCGCACTGCAGATTGGGACCGCAGTTGGTGTGGGTGGGCAGGTTGGGGTTCGACGGCGAGCCGTTGACACACAGATCGCTGGTGCACGGGTTGTTGTCGACGAATGGATCGGTCGTGTCGGAGACGCCGACCACCACGCCGTGGCCGTCGCATTGTTTCTGGCTGCAATCGCCGGTGGTCTGGGCGGCGATGACTTTGCCGGCGGCGGCGAAGCTGGTACCGCAAGCGCCGTTCGTGCAGGTCCGGCTCTGGCATTCGGTGTCGGTGCCGGGGCAGGTGGTGGGGGTCAAACAGGTCACGCAGTGAGAGGCGCCGTCGCAAACCTGGGCGCCGCCGCAACTGGTGTTACGCGCGACCGGCTGGTGGGTCGGCGTCTCGCCGTTGCACTGGTCTTGGGTACACGGGTTGTTGTCGACGGGCAAGTCGGTGGCGTCGGCGACGGTCTGGATGACGCCTTGGCCGTCGCACTGCTGGATCTTGCAGTCGCCTGAGGTGCTGTCGGCCAGCTTGGTTCCGGCGGCCTTGTTGGTCACCCCGCAGATGTTCTGGGCGCAGGTGCGGGTGTGGCAGAAATTGTCGGTGCCAGGACAGTCGGAAGCCAGGTTGCAACCCAGGCACTGGCCGGTGGCGTTGCACAGCTTTCCGCCGCCGCAGGTGGTGTCTTTGGCCACCGCGCTGTGGGAAGGCACGCCGCTGGCGCAGGCGTCGGTGGTGCAAGGATTGATGTCGTCCGGAATGTCATTGTCGTCGACCACGATGGCCACGACGCCATTGGCGCCGCACTGGCGCACGTGACAGTCGCCGATCACTTGCGTCGCCAGCACCTTCCCGGTGGTCTCGTTGGCGGTGCCGCAGACGCCGGCGGTGCAGGTCCGGTGCTGGCATTCAGAATCCTGGCCGGGGCATTCGGTGGCCACCGTGCAGGGGGGCAGACCGCCCACGTCGGCGTCGCCGCCGCCGTCGATGGCGTCGTTCGGCGCGTCGTTCGCGACGTCGGCCGCATCGACCGCATCTTTGGCATCGGCGGCCGTGTCGGGCTTGTCGACGCTGGCGTCGCTGCCGCCTTTGTCGGTCGGCGTGTCCTTCGGCAGATCGGAGGCGTCGGGACTGGGCGACGTGCCTCCGCAACCATAGATAGACAGCAAGCCGATAACGACGAAGGTTAGTTGACGTGCGCGCATCTTTTTATCCTCTCACTGTTAGAAACGATACCGACGGACGCTTTTCCTGAAATCTTTTACGGGGGACAGGAATTGGGGCTCTCCTGACGTTCGAGTGGGTGCGTGAGACGCGGCTGGTGGCGTGAGTTGTCGACGGTGACGGTGCGCTCGGGCGCGTCCCCGGAGGTGGCTGAAAAGTGCGCATGCAGGAGGCGGTACCCTGCGGCTTCTTGACGAC